>DATHAG010000212.1:0-15312 GCA_035296825.1 Gaiellaceae bacterium
GAACTCGGACGGCGAGCTCGCGCCCACGTTGCTCACACGGCACTACGCACGGGCCGGCTTCGACGTCCTCGCTATCACCGACCACCATGTGAGGACCGTAGAGCCGTCGACGGAGAACCTGCTCATCATCCCGAGCACGGAGCTCGATGCAGGGGTCCCCGGCACCGATCGCGATGCCCACGTGCTCGCGTTCGGGGTGTCCGCCGAGCCCGCTCCGCGGGGAGGAGAGCTTCTGGAACTCGACGAGATCGTTCGCTGGGTTCGGAACGACGGCGGCGTCCCGTTCCTCGCCCACTCGTACTGGAGCGGCCTGAGGACAGCCGATTTCGAGGCGTGCGAAGGCCTCGCCGGGGTCGAGATCTACAACGCCGGGTGCGAGCTCGAGACAGGCCGCGGCCTTGCCACGCTCCACTGGGACGAGGCGCTCGAGGCCGGCCACCACCTGCTCGGGATCGCGACTGACGACTGCCACCATCCGGGCTTCGACAGCTCGCTGGCCTGGGTCTGGGTCCGCGCGGCCGAGCGGTCGGTGGAATCCGTGCTCGGGGCGCTTCGCGAGGGAGCGTTCTACAGCGCGACCGGTCCGCGCATTCACGACCTGACCGTCGAGGCGGACGCAGTCGTCTTCCGCTCGAGCCCAGTTCGAAGCGCGAGGCTTCTGACAGAGAGGAAGCAGGGAACGGCGGTGGGCGCGGGGCGCCTCGGCTACGTCCACGGGGCGCGCGTCCTCGAGCTGGACGACCGCGGTGAGATCACGGCCGCACGACTCGCAAGGCCCGGCTCGACGTTGTATGGCCGGCTCGAGCTCCGGGACGCCGAGGGCGGCGTAGCCTGGACGAACCCGTTGTGGAGCTGAGCCGCGACCGCGCGCTCGCCGAGCTCTCTGAGCGGTTCTTCGACCTTCTCGTCATCGGAGGAGGAATCATCGGCGCCGGCGTCGCCTGCGAGGCGGCGCGGCTGGGCTTGGCCGTCGCGCTCGTCGACCGCGCGGACTTCGCGTCCGGAACTTCCAGCGCCTCGTCGAAGCTCATCCACGGCGGTCTGCGCTACTTACAGCTCGGAGATCTCAGACTCGTGCGACAGGCCCATGCCGAACGCCGTGCGCTGATGCAGGTCGTCGCGCCCCACCTGGTCCGGCGGCTGTCGTTCCTGATGCCGCTCTACGAGGGCGCGCCGTACCGGCGACGCACCCTTCAAGCTGGGCTCTGGCTCTATTCGACGCTCGCTCGGGAGCGACTCGGAGGGCTCGTCCCACCGGAGCGAGCCCGTAAGGCCGTGCCGGCGATCCGGCTCGACGGCCTGCAGGCGTGCGGCCTCTACTCCGACTCGTGGACGAACGACAGCCGGCTCTGCCTCGCGAACGTCCGCGGCGCCGCCGACTCGGGGGCGACGGTGGCCAACTACGTCGAAGTACGAGAGCTCAGGGACACTGACGGTCGACTGCAGGGAGCAGAGGCGATCGACTGCCTGACAGGAGAAGCGATCACGATCTCAGCGCGGGCGGTCGTGAATGCGACTGGCCCCTGGGTCGATCGCGTGCGCCGGCTCGAGGATCCTGCGGCAGCGCCATCCAACCGCCTCAGCAAGGGCGTCCACGTGACTCTACCGATGCCCCGACCGTGGTCTGCGGCCCTGACCATCCCTCACGACAAGGTGCGGGTTTCGTTCGCCTTTCCGTGGGAGGGGATGCTCCTCCTCGGAACGACCGACACGCTGTATGACGGCGAGCCCGAGGACGTCGCGCCGACGCCCGAGGACGTCCAGCAGGTCCTCGATGAGGCCTCGACGGCAGTCGACCCCGGTCTGCTCCGTCCCGAGAGTGTCCTTTCGACGTTCGCCGGCCTCCGAGTGCTGCCCGGCGCCGGTAGGGACACTGCGATTGCACGCCGCGAGACGGTGCTCCTGCACGGCACGAAGGGGATGGTCTCGGTTGCGGGCGGCAAGCTCACGACGTATCGGCGCATCGCGCTCGACACACTCGAAGCTCTCGGGCCAGAGCTCGGCATCCATCGGCTCGAGCGCACCCCCAACCCGCTTCCGGGCGCGGCCGACCCGGGGCAGGCCGCCAGGCGCCTTGCGCGACAGTTCCCCCAGCTCGCGCCCGACGTCCGCGCTCAGCTGATCCACGCCTACGGAACGCTCGCCGAGGAAGTGCTGGCCCCAACAGCCGACAGACCGGAGCTCCTCGAGCTCCTCCACCCGGACGCACCTGAGCTCGTCGCTCAGGCCGTCTACGCCCGTGACGCCGAATGGGCATGCACGGCGGAGGACGTGCTCAGGCGGCGGACGACGCTGGCGCTCCGCGGCTTGACCGCCGCGGACGTCGCAGGCATAGAGTCTCCCCAGTGACGGAACCGATCGATCCCGGCGTCGACATCGGCCACGTCCACCTGAAGGTGGCCGACCTCGACCGGGCAATTCGCTTCTACCGTGACGTGCTCGGGTTCGAGCTGCAGCAACAGCTGGCCGACCAGGCGGCGTTCCTCTCGGCCGGCGATTACCACCACCACATCGGCCTGAACACCTGGGAGAGCCGCGGCGGCTCGCCGCCACCCCGCGGAACGACCGGCCTCTTCCACGCCGCGATCCGCTATCCGACGCGGAAGGCGCTCGCCGACGCGCTCCGGCGCCTCGGAGAGGCGAGCATCCCGCTCGACGGCGCCTCCGACCACGGTGCCAGCGAAGCGCTCTATCTGCGCGACCCGGACGGGAACGGGCTCGAGCTCTACTGGGATCGCCCCAGGGACGAATGGCCGCGAAGCGGCGACGGCAAGGTGGCGATGTTCACCGCCCCGCTCGACCTGCGCAGCCTCATGGCCGAACTCGACGGCTGAGCGTCGCCGTCAACCGAGGTTCAGGACAACCGTCTTCAGCTCTGTGAACGCATCCATGGCATGGCGGCCGCCGACACGGCCGACGCCGCTCTTCGATCCGGCCCGGCCTCCGAACGGGAGATGGCTCTCCCAGTAGTTCGAGCCCTCGTTCACGTTCACCCAGCCGGCGCGCGCCGCCTCAGCGAAACGGAGCCCGCGGCGCAGGTCCTCCGTGAAAATCGAGGCGAGCAGCCCATAGGGACCCGAGTCGATGATCGCGAGCGCCTCGTCCTCGCTCCGAATCGTCGAGATGGGAACGACCGGGCCGAAGGTCTCTTCCCTCGCCACGTCCATGTCCGAGCTCACCCGGTCGAGCACCGTCGCCTCGTAGTAAAGGCTGGTCGGGAAGCCGCCGGCGCGCGACCCACCGACGACGACCTCCGCTCCCTGGCCGACGGCATCCTCCATGTGTCGATCCATCTTCGCTGCTGTGGGCTAGTTGTTCAGCGGGCCCATCGTCGTCTCTTCGGCGAACGGGTCGCCGAGGCGGATGTCGGAGGCGACCCGAGCCGTCAGCCGGTCGAGGAAGTCATCGTGAACGGTCTCGTGGACGAGGAAGAGCTCACCTGCCGTGCAGCTCTGGCCGGCGCAAAGGAACGAGGCGGTCAGAGTCGCCTCGACGGCGGCGTCCAGGTTCGCGTCCTCCAGCACGACCACGGGCCCGTTCCCGCCCATCTCAAGGAGCTGTGCTTTTCCGGCGGCGCGCTCGGCGACTCTGTGGCCGGTGTCGATCGACCCGACGAACCCCACGGCATGCGTACCGGGGCTGCCCGCGATTTCGTCCCCGACCTCGGCTCCGGGTCCCGTGACGAGGTTGAAGACGCCCGCCGGGAGGTCCGCATCGACGACGCACTCAGCCAGTTTGACGGCACAGATCGAGGTCGTCGGCGCGGGCACCCAGACGACCGCATTGCCTGACGCGAGCGCCGGCGCGATTACCTCTGCCGGCATCGTGTAGGGCCAGTTCCAGGGCGTGATCACGGCCACCACCCCCCGCGGGACCCGGTACGCAAGCACGCGCTTGCCGGCGTCGACCGACGGCGGCATCGAGCCCTCGAGGCGCCGGCCGTCGGCCGCGGCCATGCGCCAGTACTCGGCCAGCTCATCGACCTCGTCGTAGGCCTCCGCGCGGAGCGGCTTGCCCTGGTCGAGGCTGAGCGTCCGAGCGAGCTCGTCGCGCCGCTCGCCCACGATCGCCGCCACCCGTTCCATCGCCTCGGCCCGCTCGAAGGCGGACCTGGCAGCCCACTCGCGGGCGGAAGCGTTCGCGGCTCCGATCGCCCTACGGGCATCGTCCCTCGTGCCCTCGGGGACGGTGCCGATAGGCTCACCCGTCGCAGGGCTGGTCGCAATCATCGTCGCGCCTGAGTCGCTCTCGACCCAGGCTCCTCCGATGTACATCAGGTGGTCGGCCCCCGGCACGGATAGATCATTTCACGACGAGGCCCACCGCTGGGATCCCCCACCCGACGGGTCTCTCTCAAGTCCTGCGAGGCGCCGCCGATGGGAGAGGCAAGGGACCGGCGCGCCGGCCGTTCCGTGCTGGCTACCGTCGGGGGGAATCGAATGCGTCGAACAATTCTGCTCATCTATGCGCTGATCTTTGTCACGGAGTCGCTCCAGGCTGCCCTCGTGCCGCTTCTGCCGCGCTTCGCGCACGATTTCAGACTCTCGGACGTGGAGACCGGGTCGCTTCTCTCGGCCGCGACGCTGGCGACGGTCGTGATCGGAGTTCCGATCGGGCTCCTCTCCGACCGCCTCGGGGCAAAGACGCTCGCCGTCGCTGCGGCCTTCATCGTCGGGACGGCCGCGGTCATGCAGGCCTTCGCGCCGAACTACGGCGTCCTCTTCGCGGGCCGGCTGCTCTTCGGGATCGGCTTCGGCACCGCTTGGACAGCGGGCGTCGTCGTCGTCTCAGGAGCTTCGAATGCCCGTCGGGCCGTCGCACTCGGTGGGATCGTGACGGCGGCCGGGTTCGCACACTTCATCGTGCCCGTGGTTGCCGGGAACATGGCCGAGTCCGTGGGGATCGCCGCGCCGTTCCTCGCGATCGGCACCCTCGCGTTCGCCATTGGCACCCTGCTTGCACTCTCCGCACGCGGCGTCCCGTTCACGGACGGCCGCCAATCTCTCCTAGAGGCGCTGCGGGCCGCGCGAGGCGAGCGCCGGATGGAAGGAGCGCTTCTCCTCATGGCCGTGCTCGGCATCATGGCCGGGGCAGTTCCGCTACTCGTCCCACTCCAGCTCGACAGGAACGGCCTGTCGGCAAGCGAGATCGGGACGCTCTTCTCGCTCGCCTCGGGCCTCTGGGTGGCTGCGAGCTTCTTCGTGGCCCGCCTCGGTGACCGAGCCGCCACGGTTCGCACGGCCGGACTCGGCGTCGTGGCGCTGGCCGCAGTCGTGCTCGTGCCGCTCGCGACGGCCGCGACCGCGGCCCTGGCAGCCTTCCTCATCCTCCGTGCGACCCTCCAGTCGCCGCTCTCGACGATCTGCTACCCCCTCGCGGAGTCAGGTGGACGGCGCGCCGGGATCGGCCGCGGCACCGCGGTCGGTCTCGCGAACGTCGTCTGGGGGGCGACAGCGGTCACGACCCCGGTGGTCGCCGGCGCGATGGCGGGCGCGGTCGGCGAGCGCTGGACCTTCGGTGCCGTCGCCGTCCTCTGTGGCGCGCTCGGGGCGCGCATCCTCCTGACCGGCCACCGCGAGCGAATCGAGCTCGACGCGGCCCTTGCAGAGCCGGCCTAGAGCTATCTCTGCGTCAGGGTGATGCTCTCGATCGGGTCGTCCCCGAAGAAGACTTCGACGCCGTGACGACGGACTCGACACCAGGGATAGGTCGGCGTCTCACCTCCCAAGAGCGGCTCTCCGGCAACCTGCTTACCACAGACGACGTGCTCGTACTTCCTTCGTACCAGGGAAAGAGGATCGCCCACCCCCACGCCCGCCCTTGTCGTGGCGCCGGGGCTCGACACGATCATTGAAAAGACGACCTTGGTTCGCGCGTTGATCAGGTAGGCGGTCACGGCGTAGCGAAGCAGGATCGGCCTGACATCGCCCTGTGCCCGGATGTGCGGCGGACCGCGATACTCCGTTTCATTGAGCGGTTTGTAACCATCGCCGCCACCCGCCTCACCGAGTGCGGCGCGGATCTCGGCCTCTGAGGAACCGAGGCCCACGCCGCCGTACAGACCACGCTCGTCCAATACGGTACGTGCGGTGTTGCCATCCTCGCGGTCTCCCAACTCGGAGAAATCGCAGCCCGCGACAGCAACCGCCAGCAGCAGTGGAACGAGGACCAAGCCTTTTGCGGCTAGCACCTACCGTGGCTAGTGAATCGGGGCTTCCCAGCCCTCGAGCACAGGCGCGCGGTAGTCCTCCCCGACCGTCTTCGAGCCCTCGACCCACGGGCCCAGCTCAGGCTGCGGGAACTTCGTGTGCTTCTCCTTCAAGAGGATCCCGTAGGAGTTGCCCGACTGGAGGTGCTTGACGAGCACCTTGCGCGCGATCTCGTGCTCCCTGCCCTCCGGGATCGGGAAGTAGATCTTCAGGAACGAGTTCGAGTAGCGGTCAAAGACCGCCGGAGTTCCCTCCTCCTCGAGGAGCTCGACGTCCTCGAGCCAGTTGATGTCCTCGCCCGGCGTCGCCGCCAGGAGGTCGACGTCGTCGAGGACGGAGATGTCCTCCTGGTAGGGGAAGCGCTTGCCCGAGAGATACTCGGAGTCGATCGAACGAATGTGCTCAGGCTGGCCCGGCTGCTGCGTGGACATCAGTCTCCGGCACCCGCGAACTCTGCGGGCTGTTCCGGCAGGTAGTCGACCGGATACTCGAGATGCTTCTCGAGCAGGCGCTTGATCTCGCCCAGTGCGCGTTCCTCGGTCACACCGGGGATGTACTGGGTTCCAGCGAGGGGCACCTTCGCCATCGCAGCCGCCTCGAGGGTCAGGGCGCAGAGATCCTCGGGCTCCAGCGAGTGAATGTTGGTCTTCCCGCACGCGCGCGCCAGCATCTGAACCTCGAGCGTCAGCGTATGCAGGAAGTTGTAAACCCGCTCGGCGGCCTCGTCGACGACCAACCGCTGCCGGAGCTCAGGATCCTGCGTCGTGATCCCGACCGGGCAGCGGCCCGTGTGGCAGTGATAGCACTCGCCGGCAGGGACACCGATCGTGCCCTCGTAGTCGGTAACGCCGGGGATCTCCTTGTTGCAGTTCAGCGCCACGAGCGCTGCATGGCCGATGGCGACCGCCTTCGCGCCGAGGGAGAGTGCCTTCGCGACGTCCCCGCCGTTTCGGATCCCGCCCGCGACGACGAGGTCGATCTCGTCAGCGAGCCCGACGTCCTCGAGCGCGCGCCGTGCCTCCGGGATCGCCGCCATGAGAGGGATCCCGGTTTCTTCGGTGGCGATGTGGGGCCCTGCCCCCGTCCCGCCCTCGGCGCCGTCGAGGTAGATGATGTCGGGGCCGCACTTGGCGGCCATACGGACGTCGTCGTAGACCCGCGCGGCACCGAGCTTCAGCTGGATCGGGATCCGGTAGTCGGTCGCCTCCCGGATCTCCTGGATCTTCAGCGAGAGGTCGTCGGGGCCGAGCCAGTCGGGATGGCGCGCGGGTGAGCGCTGGTCGATTCCCGGCGGGAGCGAGCGCATCTCCGCGACCTGCTCGGTCACCTTCTGGCCCATCAGGTGGCCGCCGAGACCGACCTTGCAGCCCTGCCCGATGAAGAACTCGCAGGCATCCGCGAGCATCAAGTGGTGCGGGTTGAACCCGTACCGGCTCTGGATGCATTGGTAGTACCACTTGGTGGAGAGATCGCGCTCGGGCGGGATCATGCCGCCCTCGCCCGAGCACGTGGCTGTCCCGGCCATGGAGGCGCCCTTCGCCAGCGCCATCTTGGCCTCGAGCGAGAGCGCGCCGAAGCTCATGCCCGTGATGTAGACCGGAATGTCGAGCTCGATCGGGTTCTTCGCGAACCGTGCCCCGAGGATCGTCTTCGTCTCGCACTTTTCGCGGTAGCCCTCGATCACGAACCGGGTCAGCGTGCCCGGCATGAACATGAGGTCGTCCCAGTGCGGGATCTTCTTGAACATCGAAAAGCCGCGCATCCGGTAGCGGCCGAGGTCGGCTTTCATGTGGATGTCGTTCAGAACCTCTGGCGTGAAGATCGGGCTGCGGCCGAGGACGGTGCGGCGGTCCGGCTGGTCTTTGCCGATGTTCTCCCCAACCTGGTCGTAGCGGTCGCTCGTCGTCATCAGTCTCTCCTGCTCACAGCACGAGCTTCCGCTCGGAAGGCTCGAGATTGTCGTAGTTGTAGAGCATCTTGCCGCACACGAACTTCTGGAACTCGGGGGGATCGCCGAGGTCGTAGATCCGGAACTTCCGCTCCACGAACTCGGTGTCGGCCTCGTCCCACTCCCCCGGCACGCAGTCAATCCCGAGCGCCTTGACCTTGCCGGCGACGTAGATGGTCCCGTCGTACATCGAGTCGCCGAGGCCCGGGCCGACGTTGCCGCAGATGATTTGGCGGCCGCGCTGCATCATGAAGCCGGTCATCGACCCGGCGTCGCCCATCGTGATGATGGTGCCGCCCTTCTGGTCGATACCGGTTCGTGCACCGACCTGGCCCTTGATCACCAGGTCGCCGCCCCGGAAGGCCGCCCCCGTCAGCGAGCCGGCGTTCCCGTCCACGACAACGACGCCGGACATCATGTTCTCGCAGGACGACCAGCCGACCCGGCCGGTGATCCGGATCTCCGGCCCGTCGATGAGACCGCAGCCGAAGTAGCCGAGCGAGCCCTCGAACGTGATCTTGCAGCGAGTCAGGATCCCGACTCCGAGCGAGTGCTTCGAGCCCGGGTTCCGGACGGTGACCTCCTTGATGCCCTGCTCGTAGAGGAGCCAGCGGAGCTCGAGGTTGATCTGACGCGTCGAAAGATCGTGGGCGTCGAAGCTCGCCGTCTCGCCCTGGATCTCCGAGACCTGTAGGACTTCGGCATCGGGCTCTGCGAGCCCTCGCGCGTCGTACGTGATGCGGCTCTCGCCGGTTACCGAGCCCAAACCATGACCTCCCCTTCATACGGGTCGTACGTGTCGATCTCGCGGTCGACGATCGCCCTGATTGCGATCTCCTCGGAGGCCAGCGCAACCAGGTCGTCGGCTTCGTAGAGCACGAGCGGCTTCGCGGCCATCTCGTCCTTCGCCACCCCGAGCGCGTCCTCCGTCACCGCGATGTAGGTGAAGACTCCGTCGAGCTCCTCGAGCGAGTCGCGCATCGCGCCCTCGAGCGAGGCCCCCTCGCTCATCTTCTGGGCGAGGTACACCGCGATGATCTCCGAGTCGCACTCCGACTGGAAGCGGTGCCCCGAGCGCTCGAGCCGTCGCTTCCACTGGAAGTAGTTGGTCAGCTGGCCGTTGTGGACGACCGCGACGTCGGTGAACGGGTAGGCCCAGTAAGGGTGCGCGCCCGAGATGTCGACGTCTGACTCGGTCGCCATTCGGACGTGGCCGATCGCGTGCGTGCCCTTAAACCCGCCGAGCTCGTACTGATCGCAGACGCTGTCCGCGTCACCGAGGTCCTTGATGATCTCGAGTGAATGGCCGAGCGAGAGCACCTCGGCTCCCGAGATGTCTTCGATCCGGTCGGTCAGCTCCTTGAGGCGGTCACCGGGAAACTCGAACGTCACGCGATAGGCGTAGTCGGTCTCCTCCTCGACGTCCTTCACGTTCGCGCCGAGCGCCTTCAGCCGCTGGAGGACCTGGTCCTGATGACGGTCGATGCGGTCGTCGAACTCGAAGTCACGCGCGTCGTTCGCATCGGCGAGCGTGTAGCGCATGATGAAGTTACCGTCGCCGTTGCTCTGCCCGTAGAGGGCGAAGCCGGTCGAATCGGGCCCCCGGTGCTTCATGGACTGGAGCATCTGGGTCATGTCACGCCCGATCCCATGTGTCCCGTCCCGATAGATGATCCCTGCGATTCCACACATGAGAGTTCCTGATTCTCCTGGTCAGACTACGGAAGGACGTCGAGGTATTCCTGCACGTCCCAGTCGCTGACCTGGGCGCAATACCGCTCCCACTCGTCCCGCTTGTAGTGCATGAAGACACGGTACATGTCGCCTGGTAGTGCGGATTTGACGACCTCGTCGGCCTCGAGCGCGTCGAGCGCGTCACCGAACGTCATCGGGATCTTCCGCACCTCTTTTCCAGCTTCCATCGCCTCGTAGATGTTGCGCTCCTCGGGCTCGCCCGGGTCGAGCTTTCGGTCGATCCCGTCCCGCATGGCCGCGATGAGAGCGGCCATGGACAGGTACGGGTTCACGGCCGAGTCCACCGAGCGGTATTCGAACCGCCCGGGTGCCGAGACACGAAGCGCGGTCGTTCGGTTCTGGTAGCCCCAGTCCGCGAAGACGGGTGCCCAGAACCCCGTGTCCCAAAGGCGGCGGTATGAATTCACCGTCGACGCCGTGACCGCGGTCAGCGCGCCGAGGTGCTCGATGATGCCGCCGATCGCGAAGCGCCCGATCTCGCTCGGCTTCTGCTGGTCCTCGCCCTCGGGCATGAAGACGTTCTCTTCGCCGCGCCACAGCGAGATGTTGTGGTGGCAGCCGTTCGCCGAAACCCCCATGAAGGGCTTCGGCATGAAACACGGGAAGGCCCCGAGCTCGCGGCCGACCTGCTTGCAGACCTGGCGAAAAGTCGAGAGGTTGTCGGCCGTCTCCTCGGCGCGGTCGAAGCCGAAGTTCAGCTCGATCTGCCCGGGCGCGTCCTCGTGGTCGCCCTGGATCATGTCTAGCCCGAGCTTTTGGCTGTACTCGACCACCTTGTGGATGATCGGCTGGAGCTCCGAGAACTGGTCGATGTGGTAGCAGTAAGGCTTCGTGACGCCTTCGACCGACGGCGTCCCGTCGTCGTTCAGCTTCAGCCACATCATCTCGGGCTCGGTGCCGGCGCGAAGATGGAGACCGGTCTCCTCCTCGAAGGCGACCTGGATGCGCTTCAGGTTCCCGCGGCAGTCCGACGTCAGGAACCCGCCCGGGTCCTCTCGCTCCTCGCGGTTTCGGAAGCAGATGCACCACACCCGCGCGATGCGGGAGTCCCAGGGGAGGGGCATGAAGGTCTCGGGCTCAGGCAAGCCAACGAGCTCGGCGGCCTCGGGCCCGTAGCCGATGTAGTTGTCGTGGCGGTCGGTGAAGAGGTTGGCTGTGGCGCCGTAGACGAGCTGGAAGCCCTTGCGCGCCAGCGATTCCCAGTGGGCGGACGGGACGCCCTTCCCCATGATCCGGCCGGTGACGGACGGAAACTGGAAGTAGATGTACTGAATCCCCTCGGAGTCGATCCGCTGCCGGATCGCTGCAATCTGCTCGTCGCGCCCCTCGGTAGCGACGAATTCCTCGAGGTCGGTGGTGCGGTTCTTCGCCTTCGTCGCCACGAAACGCCTCCTTTTCCGCGCCCAGGGAAGGCGCTGCCGGTAGCGCGGTTCTTACGGGGGCCGTCCGCGACTGTCAAGCGACAATCGCCGACGCGACGAACGGGCGGGCCGGCGCAGAGACGAGCCCGAAAGCCCTGTCTCTCTTTTGGAGAGGGTTCACACCTTCACGACAGAACCCTCACAAACAGACCGCACCCTCCTGAGGCCTGGCCCTGAGACTCCGGCCCCAAGACCCCAAGGTCGGAGGCAAAAATGAGCCGCACATTTCGGGCCACGACGGCTGTGGTTGCCATGGGCGCATTTCTCTTAGGTGGGACGAAAGCCGACGCATCCGTGAAAATCGCGTGGGCGGCGAAGAACCCCACCCTGCAGGTCAGTGCCCGCGGCGCCGCAGAGATCAGTTGGACGACGCGGTCAGGCGTCAGACGCCACGCCAAGGTGGCGCCTACCGGTGCGCTCCGTTACGGGGCACGCCTGCGGGCACCGAACGTCGCCGCGCGCACCGGAGCCATCCGCCTCCCGCTCAAGGCGATGATCTGGCAGACCCCGAACGGCGCGTTCTGGGCGTTGCAGCAGTGGCGCCGCCTCAAGGGCTATCCTGTCGAACTTCGCTTCTCGCGCTGGTACGGCGCACCGACCAGCCTCACGCTCCGAGCCGTCTGTTGCAAGTGGCGAAGCGAGCAAATCAAAGGCCAGGCGAGCTTCCACGGGAGGCCGATCTACGGGTTCTACAACACGCCGGCCGGCGTCCCGCTCGACAAGTACGGGCGGAACGTGTACCTCGACACGCTCCGCTACGGAAGCTGGAGGCGGATGATGGGGATCCTCACCCACCGGTACGACGGAACGTACTCTCTCTGGATCCGGAAGTACTGGCGCGGGAAGCGATACAGGGGGACCATTTCGGGGCCCAACTGGGGCTGGACGATCGCCCCTGACGCCCGAGCCTGGACCAACTCCGCGTTGTAACCGCTCTCAGCGAAGCATCGCGCTGGCCGCCACGACGGCGGCCACCGCCGGTACCGTCGAGCCGAGCACGAGCAACCGCATGAGGTGCGGCCGGAGATCGAACACCCGCGCCAGGATGAGCAGGTGGAAGGCACTGGGCATCGCGGCTCCGAGGAGGAACGCGCTCGGAATTTCGGCGCCGACCGCCTGCCCGAGCGCGTAGAGGGCGAGCGGCGCGATGCCGAAGCGAATCGCGAGAACACCCGAGACGCGGCGAAGTTCGGCGAGATCGTGAGAAGGGCGTTCGAGCGGGAGTGCGAGTCCCAGGAGAAAGAACCCAGCGGGCCCGACGACCGCCCCCGCTATTCGCCCGAGTTGCTCCGCAACGCCGCCCACGTCAACGCCCCCCAACCGTAGGCCGACGGCGAGCAACGCGGCGAGAAGCGGCGGGTTCCCGGCCAGCAGCCAAAGACGGCGTCGGCCACGCTTTCCAGCGTCTCGGTTCCCGTGGAGGCGCGCAATCGTCGTCGAGACAGCCGTCGCGGGAACGAGCCAGGCCAAACGGTCGTAGACGACCATGAGCGCTAGCCCCGGATTTCCGAGCGCGATCTGGGCAAGGGGAAAGCCGACGAACCCTGTGTTCGGGAAGCCGGCCGCAAGCGTGAGTGCGCCACGCTCGTCGCGCACGTGGCTCACAACGACTGAGTAAGCGTACGAGATCCCGAGCACGAGCCACGAGGCTCCGACGGCTGCGCCAAGGGCGAGGGCCAGCTCGCGGTCGACCCCGACGGTCGAAAAAGCGTAGAAGACGAGCGCGGGCGTGATCGTCCAGAAGTACGCAGTCCAGCTTCGCTCGCGGAGCTTCTCCGCCCACGGGATCCGCTGCGACGCCAGGCCCACCGCAAAGAAGGCCACGAGGAGCGCGATCTCGAGCACGCGCCCGAGCTGGATTACTCGGCGATACGGTTGATCAGGAAGTCGTACAGCTCGCGGTAGAGCCGGATCGCAGACGCGATGTCGCCCGGATCAACGTCCTCGCTCTTCTCGACGGACTCGGTGATCCGTCGTGCCTCCACGTAGTCCACAACTACCTCGTGCGGGATTCCGTCGTCCAAGACCTCGTCGTGGATCGGGATCCCCTGTTCTTCGAGCATGCGCTCGATCAGGTCGCCGACCTCCGGCAGCGCCTCCCGGGGTGAGTCCTCGAGATCGTCCTCGAGCTCAGCCCATTCGGTCTCCCAGTCGTGGCGGGCGAGCCCAGGGTCGCGCATGGCCCGTGTTGTACCTGACCTGGCGCGTCTTTGAAACACCCAGGGGGCCTCACTAGACTCGACCTGATGAACGTCCTTGTCGTGGGTTCGGGCGGAAGGGAACATGCACTCGCCTGGAAACTCGAGCAGAGCACGGGCCTCGGCGAGCTCCACGCTGCGCCTGGAAACCCGGGCATAGCGCGCCATGCGACGTGCCATCCGGTTCGGGCTGAGGACGCGGAGAGCCTCCTCGGCCTCTGCCGCCAATGCGGAGTGGATCTGGTCGTGATCGGGCCCGAGGCCCCCCTGGTCTCGGGGGTCGCCGACGAGCTTCGGCATGGCGGGGTCACGGTCTTCGGGCCGAGCGGCGCTGCCGCCATGATCGAGGGGTCGAAGTCCTTTGCGAAGGATGTCATGTCCTCGGCGGGTATCGCGACGGCCCGGCAGCTCGTCGAGCCGACGGCTCCCTGCGTGATCAAAGCTGACGGGCTGGCCGCAGGAAAGGGCGTGTTCATCTGCCGGACGGATGCTGAGGTCGAGGCAGCGTGGCCCCGCGCCCAGGCGATGGGTGACCGCGTCGTGGTCGAGGAGCTTTTGGAAGGCGAGGAGGTGTCGCTCTTCGCGCTCTGTGACGGCGCCGCGGCCGTGGCCTTTCCGGCAGCGCAGGACGCCAAGCGCCTCCGCGACGGCGACGAAGGCCCGAATACGGGAGGGATGGGCGCCTATGCCCCGGTCCCGTTTCTCTCCGCGCGCGAACAGGACGAGCTTGTCGAGGCCGTCTTCGGGCCCGTGCTCGACGAGCTCTCGAAGCGCGGAAGCCCGTTCGTGGGGCTCCTGTATGCAGGGCTGATGCTGACCGAGGACGGCGCCCGGACGCTCGAGTTCAACTGCCGCTTCGGCGATCCGGAGACGCAGGCCATCCTGCCGCTGCTCGAAGGCAATCTGCTCGATCTTCTGGCAGGAGCGGCCAACGGCGATCTTGCCGGCGCCTCGGTGGTCGTGGCCGACCGCGCGGCGACCACCGTCGTCCTCGCTGCCCCGGGCTACCCGGACGGACCTGAGGTCGGCGGCATGCTGTCCGGGCTCGGGGAGGCGGAAGCCGCCGGAGGGCTCGTCTTCCATGCTGGCACTGCGCTCCGCGACGGCGCGCTGCTCAGCGCGGGCGGGCGCGTCCTGAACGTGACCGCCGTCGCTCCGTCGCTGAGCGCCGCGCGTGAGCGCGCCTATGCGGCTCTCGACCATATTCGCCTGGACGGAGCCCAGTTCCGAACCGATATCGGTGCGAGGGCGGTGGCGGTTGCACGCTGAGGGCGGCCTCCACGAGGTTCCAGCCTCGCTTCCGATTCTCGAGGAGCTCGAGGCGACCGGACCGTTGGTCGGGATCCTGATCGGGTCCGAATCCGATCGCGAGTCCATGGACCCTGCGATCGAGGAGCTGAACGAGCGGGGCATCTCCCACGAGCTGCGTGTCCTGTCCGCCCACCGGGATCCCCGCGGCGTCGCCGAGTACGCGTCGACCGCGGCTCTCCGCGGCGTCCGAGTGATCATCGCGGCCGCAGGCATGTCGGCGGCCCTCCCCGGAGCCGTCGCGGCCTATACGGACCTTCCCGTCATCGGGGTCCCGCTGGTCTCCTCGAAAACCGTGGCCGGCGGTCTCGACGCCATCCTCGCGATCGTGCAGATGCCGCCCGGCGTGCCGGTGGCCTGCGTCTCGCTGAACGGCGCGAAGAATGCCGCCATCCTCGCGGCGAAGATTCTCGGCCAGGGGGGCGGCTACCCCGATCCGCCCCGGCGCCCGCAGCTCGACCTGTAAGCAAACG
>DATHAG010000213.1:0-2360 GCA_035296825.1 Gaiellaceae bacterium
TCTCCTCGCGCGAGAGGGGCGCTAGCTCGATGAGCGCGCCGGCCTGTTCCGTCCAGTCCGGCCGGTGGTCGAGAAGGTCGGGGCGCGTGGCGCAGATGACCAAGAGCGGCACGTCCGACACCGTGGCGGCCAGGTACTCGATCAGGTCGAGAAGCGCGGGCTCGGCCCAGTGGATGTCTTCGAACGCGACGACCAGCGGCTGCCGTTCTGCCTCGATCTCGAAGAACCTGCGGGTCGCCCAGAAGATTTCCTCGAGGGGAAAGGTGGCCTCCGAAAGCCCGATCGCCGACGTGAGCCTGGCCGAAACGTCGCCGGCGTCGGCGCCGACGACCTGTTCGACCTTGATGCGGGCCGCGTCGTGAGGATCGTCTTCCCGCAGCCCCGCCGCATCGCGCATGATCTCGACGAGAGGCCAGAAGGTGATCCCCCGCCCGTAGGGAAGACAGCGTCCCTGGAGGACCCGCGCGCCAGGGTACGCTCGTCGCATCAGCTCCTCGATCAGCCGGGACTTTCCGGCGCCGGCCTCGGCGGCGATGGTGGCGAGCCGGCAAGCTCTGTCTTGAACGCTTTGCGCGAGCTCGCCCAGGAGCATCTCGAGCTCGTGTGTGCGACCCACGAGCTCGCGCTCATGGTGCCGCTCGACGCTCTCCGTCTGCCGAACGGTGAGCAGGCGGTATGCCCCGACGCGTTCCGCCTTGCCCTTCAGCTCGAGGGGCTCCACCGGCTCGGCCTCGACCGCATGGCGGACGAGGCGATAGGTCGCCTCCCCAAGCAGGACCTCATCCGCCGGCGCGGCCTGCTCGAGGCGAGCCGCCGTGTTCACCGTGTCGCCGGTCACGAGCCGCTGCCTCGTGCCCGAGTCGCTCGCCACGACCTCGCCGGTGTTGATTCCCGTGCGATTTCCGATCGTCACGCCCCACCGCTGCTGGAGCTCGTCATTGAGCGACGTCAAGCGCTCGCGCATCTCGATGGCGGCCCGCACGGCTCGGAGAGCGTCGTCCTCCTGCGCGCGCGGAAGGCCGAAGACCGCCATGATCGCGTCACCGATGTACTTCTCGATCGTCCCGCCGTGCTGTTCCAACGCACTGCGCATCTCGTCGAAGTAGCGCGACATGACCTCGCGCACCGCCTCCGAGTCCAGGCGCTCCGCCATCGCTGTCGACCCCTTCAGGTCAGAGAAGAGGATGGTGACGGTCTTTCGGACCTCGAGCGGAGCGGGAGCAGAAGCGAGCGGCGTGCCACAGAAGCCGCAGAGTCGAAACCGGTCAGGATTCTCTTCGCCACAGTTCGGGCAAAGGACCATTACACCCGGCAGAGGACTACCCGCCGGCCAATGGTGTCTGCCCGGATTCGGCCGCTCCGCGGGCATCTATTGCGCCCGGTGAGCGCCTAGACCTCGGGTTGCTCAGGATCTCAAAAGGCGGCATGCGGAAACGCGTCCTCGAATCGGGCTTCACCTTTGAATCGTATGCTCCAGGTTGACGGCAGGCAAGCACCGGGCCCACCATAAGTGCCGATCCGTGCTGGCAAGAGGCCCTGCATTTTCCCTCTTTTCCCGCTGCGCGACCTCTGCGCCGCGGTGTCACGCCTCCGTGGTCGTTCGCTCGGAAATTCTCGGCTGAGACTGACTTCGCCGAGCGTGGCCCGTTCCATCCCGCGTGATTCGATGCGAGGATGATGCGGTGATAGCCCCCGCCGCTACCGTCGACCTGCTCGACACGATGTGGCGAGACGGTGCCCAGCTCGGGCCCGGTGTCTAAGTGGAAGCGGCGTCGCACCACGGCGAGGAGGAGCTCCCGGCCTGGAGCCTGCCTCGGGAGGCAGTCGATCGAATCGCGATTCCGTTGCAGTGGCCCGATCGCGTCAACCGTGACTGGGCGCTCGGAGGCTCGACCGGCAAGGGGGCCACCGTGTGCATCATCGACAGCGGCGTCGAGGCGGACCATCCGCTCGTGGGAGAGCTCAATCGGGCAGTCGCCGTCACGGTCGCCGAGGACGGAGAGCTCCTGGTCGAGCCGGACGAGGAGGGAGACCTTTGCGGACACGGGACCGCCTGTGCCGGGATCATTCGTTCCCTCGCCCCGGAATGCAGCCTCGTAAGCGTCCGCGTCCTCGGTGCGGGGTTCACGGGCAGTGGGCCGGCGCTCCTCGGTGGTCTGCGCTGGGCCGTCGAGCAAGGGTTCGACGTCGTCAACATGAGCCTCTCGACGACGAAGCAGCAGTTCGCCGAGACGCTGCACGAGATCGCCGACCGCGCGTACTTCGGCAAGACGATGCTGGTCGCGTCCGCGCACAACCTGCCCGTCGAGAGCTACCCATGGCGATTTGCCTCCGTAATCTCGGTCGGGAGCCACGAGAGC
>DATHAG010000214.1:0-26108 GCA_035296825.1 Gaiellaceae bacterium
GGAGCACTGGTACCTTGGCGTTCGATGACGCAGGCCGAGCTGCAAGCACTAGCCCGGATGCTCGGGATCGACGCCGTCGGGGCGGCGCCGGCGGAACCGTACGTCGAGACCGAGCGCCACATCCGCGCGCGCCGCGAGCGAGGGCTCTTCGCCGACATGCGCTTCACGATGGCACAGCCCCACGTCTCCTGCCATCCGGAGTCTCTGCTGCCGGGAGCGCGGAGCGTCATCTCCGCTGCGCTCTGCTACTACGCGCCGGAGCCCGACCCGCCGGGGGGCCACGGGCGCCTGCCGCGTTACACCTGGGCGGATCACTATGCGGCGCTTCGCGAAAAGCTTGACGCTCTCGGCCGGAAGCTGGAGGGCAGCTATCGCGTCCTCGTCGATGCAAACCAGCACGTCGACCGCGAAGGTGCGGCGCGCGCCGGCATCGGCTTCTACGGGAAGAACACACTCCTGATCACCCGCAGGCACGGTTCGTGGGTCGTTCTCGGCACGATCGTGACGGACGTCGAGATCGAGCCGAGTCCTGCGCTCGAGCTCGACTGCGGCACGTGCCGTCTCTGCATCGACGCCTGTCCGACGCAGGCGCTCGAGGAGGCGGGCACTCTCGACGCGACCCGTTGTCTCTCGTACTGGACGCAGTCGCCCGAGTCGATCCCGGAGGAGTACCGGGACGTGCTCGGCGCTCAGGTCTATGGCTGCGACATCTGCCAGGACGTCTGTCCATGGAACCGCGGGGTAGAGAAGCGTCGCCAGGGCGAGGAGCTCGCGGAGCTTGCCGAGCCACACGTCTCCCTGGTGGAGTGGCTCGAAATGCCGGCGGCCGAGCTGGTCAGCCGCTATGACCGGCTCTACGTACCGAAGAACGACCCGAGGTACCTGCGTCGAAATGCTCTGGTCGCGGCCGGGAACTCAGGCGAGGCGGCTCTCGAGCCGCTGGTCGCCACGTACGCCGATGATCCCGACCCGATGCTTCGCGAGCATGCCGGATGGGCGCTCGAACGCCTTTCCTGAGCTGGTTCGCCAACCCAGGCGAGCCGCCCGAGGCGGAGGCCGAACGCCTGCGCGCAACAGACAGCTGGATCGCCTGGGTGCGGCTGGCGGCAGTCCCCTTCGCAGCTGTCCAGGTCCTCCTCACCCCGGCGTATCCCGACGGCTACGAGGCTTGGGCGTGGGCCGCAACCGCCGCCCTCGCCGCCGGAGCGGGAGTCTTTCTCTTCCTGACCCGCTTCCCGCGCTCGCTCGCCGGGAGGCACGTCCTCGGCGTGGCCTCGCTCGCATTCGACATTGGAGTCGTCGCGGCCTTCGCCCTCGTGTACTCGTTCGAGGATGGCTCGCCGATCCGCCAGCTTCTCTACCTGCCGGTCGTCGAGGGAGCATTGCGTTACGGGCTCTCCGGCGGTCTTTGTGTCCCCATTGCCCAGCTTCCCGTCCTCATCGCCTTCGAGTGGTTTCGGACACACCGATTCGGCGGCGGAGCCTTCGACGTCGATCATGTGACCTTCCCGCTCGGGCTCCAGCTCATCATGGGCCTGGTGGTGGGGTGGCTCGTGGACCGCCTGCGCCGGGAGAGTGCGGTCGCAGTGTCGCGGGCGCGGGAAGCCGAGCAGCTTCGGGACCAGATCGGGCGTCGCGCCGACCAACTGGAGGCGGTGAACCGCTGCGCCCGCGCGCTCTCTTCGACGCTCGAGCCCGCTGAGGCCTTCCGTCGCTTCCTGCGGGAGGCCCAGACCGCCTTCCACTTCGACCGGCTGGCGCTCGTGCTCGCGCAGGGAGATCGGGCCGAGGTGCTTGCGAACGCCGGCCAGGGCGACAAGACCGTCCTGCCGGTCGGGACGAGCGTCCCGCTCGCGGGGACGGCGCTGGCGGAGGTGTGCAGGACGGGCCGGACCGTCGTCCGCGAGGACATGGCTGAGCCGCCGCGCTTCAATGAGGACTCTGAGCTGGTGGACTTCGGCTTGCGATCTCGGGTCTCAGCCCCGCTCCCGGCGGGGGACCGGGTACTCGGAATGCTGTCCGTGTCACGCCGGGAGGCCGGTTCGTTCTCGGCGGACGACGTGAGCCTGATCACCCTACTGGGTCGGCAGGTCGCGACGGCGGTGGAGAACATCCGGTCGTTCGAGGCCGAGCGAAACGCCGCCGAGGAGCTCAGACGCCTTTCCGCGCTTCGGGCCGACTTCGTCTCGCTCGTCTCCCACGAGCTCCGTGCGCCCATGGCTTCGGTGATCGGATGCGCCGCGACCTTGCGAAGCCGGTGGCGCGTTCTCCGCCCGGATCAGCGTGAGTCGTTCCTCGCCCTGATCGAGGATGAAACCTCGCGCCTTGCCGCCCTGATCGGCGATGTCCTGGACACCTCGCGCATGGACGCTGGGACCTTTAGCTACTCGTTCGCTTCCGTGGACGTCGAGGACCTCGTGCGGGAAGCCGTGTCGATGACCCAGCTCGGACAGGAAGACATTCAGGTGCGGGCAGAGGTGGTCTCTCCGCTGCCGACCGTTCGGGGCGACCGCGAGCGGCTCCGCCAGGTGCTTCTGAACCTGCTCGGGAACGCCCTCAAGTACACGGTCGTGGGCGACGAGGTCGAGGTGCGCGCCGCCGCCTCGGACGGCCGGGTCGAGATCGCGGTCACAGACCACGGTCCTGGAATCGCAGAGGCCGACCAGCGCATGATCTTCGAGAAGTTCGGTCGTGCGACGCCCTCCGGCTCCACTCCTGGCGCGGGGCTGGGGCTCTTCATCGCGCGCTCCATCATCGAGGCGCACGATGGATCGCTCGAGGTCGAATCGACCCCCGGAGCAGGGGCGACGTTCACCGTCGCCTTGCCCATTGCCGCCTAGCGACGCTGCGGCGAGTTCGCGAGCGCTACGGCGAGAGCTTTCGCCCTGTCGGCGACTTCCTGGCGCAGGTCGGGTGGCTCGAGCACCACGGCCTCACCGCCGTGCGACAGGATCTCTCCGACGAGCCAGTCGGCGCTGCCCACCTGGAGGGCCTCGAGCGCGCTTCCGTCTGCAAGCGGGCTCGCACCCCGCTCGAGGCGCCACCGCGCGACCGTCGGTGAAAAGAGGACTCGAGCCGTCCTGGCCTCCTCGAGACCGCGAGGCGCAACGCCGGGGCGCGGCTTGAACCCCGACCGCTGCTTCTTGGCGCTGCGCATGCGATCGAGCCGGAAGCTTCTGACACCGTCACGCGTCGTGTCCCACGTATCCACGTACCAGTGAGGAAGCTCGCGGCGAAAGCGGTACGGCTCGACCATTCGGACGCTCGCGGCAGTCTCGCCGACCTTCAGGTACTCGATCTCGACGAGGCGGTGCTGGGAAATCGCGTCCGAGAGCGTTCGGATCAGCTTCTCCTCGTCGCTTGCGGCCGCCGGCTCGGCGGCGTCGTCCAGCTCGAACTGTCCAAAGGTCTCCTCGAGCTTCTTGCGGACGCGGTCGAGCCCTGTGTGAGCCTCCGCCGCGATCATGGGACCCACGAACTCGAGCGCGAGCCGGATCGCACGCGCCTCGAGAGGCGTCAGCCTCGGAGGTCGCCTGAAGGTGTCGCCGAAGAGCTCCTTCTCGACGTGCACCGAGTCACCGTCGATGGAGGCATAAAGCGCATAGCAGCCGCCTCCGAAGTTGACGAGATTCAAGAGCTGGAGGTGCTCGTCGAGATGCTCGACCGGAATCCGGAACCGCTCGGCGAGCTCAGCGGCGGGGATGTCGGCCGAGGCATCCTCGCCGCAGCGCGCGAGGAGATGTGCCAGGAGCGCCTGCAGGAGTCCGAAGCGCTCCGGGGCCACCGGACCGGCGGCGCGCTCGATCACCTCTCCTGCTTCCCGGGCCGCCTGCTCCCTCGCAGGCTCGGGCGGCGGCCCCTCGTGAGCTACGACCACGCGCTCGACGGATCGCTCCACGAGCTCCACGAGCTCGGGCGGCTCGAGCGGACGCGCTCGCCCTTCCTGATTCAGGACCCAGGAGGCGAGCCTGCCGAGGCCGGAGTACTGCGTCACGAACACGTCGCCTTCGACGCGGCCACGGTCGGCGAAGGCGCGCTCCACGAGCCAGGCTAGATCCTCGGCCAGCTCGATCCGCGCCTCGCCCGTCAGCTCACCTACCTGCCACGGCGGGCGGCCTCGGTAGATGGAGGCGTCGAACTCCTCCGGGACGCGAAAGTCACGTTCGCGCCGCGTGGCGAACCGGATGTCACCGCGGACCCTGGAGACACGAAAGGTTCGCTCCTCTTCGCGGTCGTGATCCCAGCCGACCATGTACCAGGAGCCGGCGTCGGTGAAGAGGGCGTACGGGTTGATCGTCCGCTCCGACTCCTCGTCGCGTTGCATCGAGAGATAGCGGAACTTCACGGTCCGGCCCTTCGAGATCGCGCCCTCGAGCTTGGTGAGCCGCCCCGACATCTCCTCCGAGTAGTCCGGGTCATGGACCTGCACCGCCGACTCGCGGCTGGACTCGAGCGGCGCCGGCCGGCCGAGCGCGAGATTCTGGAGCGCGAGCCGAAGCGGCTCTGCATAGGCGAAGCGCCCGTCGAGGAGATGGAATGCCGTCTGGAGCGCGGCGAGCTCGTCGTCCTCCAGATCGAGAGCGGGGAGGAAGTACTGCTCGGAGCGGAGCGTGTAGAGCTCCTCACCCGTGAACTCGTCTCGCTGGGAATGGAGTGGGACGCCCAGCGCGATCAGCTCGCTTCGATCCGAGTAGAAGCGCCGCGCAAACGCCTCGTCTGACATCTCCGAGTATCCCTCGACGTTTGTCTTCACGTCCCGCGCGGTGATCGGCCGACGCTCCGCCATCAGGTAGGCGACGAGAGAGAGTTGTCGGATCAGCTTGTCGGTGTCGTGCGACACGGGTCCTAGTATTTAGGACGTGCGTGCCTCCCCGCAGCCGATCCTCGCCCACCTCGACCTGGACGCCTTCTTCGCCGCGGTGGAAGAGCTGGAGCACCCAGAGCTGATCGGGTGCCCTTTGGTCGTGGGTGGCGACCCGCGCGGGCGCGGGGTCGTCGCGACCGCGAACTACGAAGCGCGGCGCTACGGAATCGGATCGGCAATGTCGAGTGCGGAAGCGCTTCGTCGTTGCCCGCATGCTGTTTTCATGCCTCCCAGCATGGGCCTCTACTCCCGTTACTCCCGCACGGTGTGGGCGGCGGTGCGGGAGGTCGTCCCGACCGTTGAGCGAACGGGCCTCGACGAGGGCTATCTCGACGTGGGAGAGGTGGCTCGAGGCTTCGGGGAGGCCCGCGCGGTGGCCGAGGCCGTTCAAGCGGCGGTGCGTGCGGCCGCGGGTCTTTCTTGCTCACTCGGTGTCGCACCTTGCAAGGTGGTCGCGAAGGTCGCCAGCGATCGCCGGAAGCCTGGCGGAATTACGATCGTGCGGCCCGGCCGGGAAGCGTCGTTCCTGGCCCCGTTCGATCTAAGGCGCCTCCCCGGAGTCGGCCCGCGAGCCGATGAACGCCTCCGTGCGGCAGGGCTCGCGACGATCGGCGACCTCGCGGCACTCGACGATGAGAAACTGCGGCGGCTCCTCTCCGGCAAGGTCGGTCGCGTCTTGCGAGACCGAGCGCGGGGCATCGACCTTCGCAGGCTTGAGTTTGCGACCGAAAGTATCTCGATCGGCCACGAGGAGACCTTTGCCCGGGACGTGTCCGACCGGGAGCAGCTGCACGACGAGCTCCGGCGGATGTCGGGGCGCGTTGCCGACCGGCTGCTCGAGACCGGGCACGCAGCGCGCACGGTCACGACGAAGGTGCGTTACCCGGACTTTTCGATCCGCAGCAGGTCAACGACCCTGGAAGCCGGAACGGACGACGGCACAAGGATCGGCGAGATCGCCTGCGGTCTTTTGGACCGAGCGCTCGCAGACCGCCCCGGAGCGCTACGCCTGGTCGGCGTCAGCGTCGCGAATCTGGACCCGTACAGGCAGCTGGCTCTGGATCACTAGCGTCGACAGAGCATCCGGCCGCGAATCGGCCGGACCGTTCACGCTGCCTTGCGCGTCTCGAGGTGCTGGTGCGAGGGGCAGTATTCGCGCTCGGGGAGCGGCGCCCGCTGACACGGCTTCCCCTTTCGAGTGGTAGCGCGGCAACGGGAGACACCGCCGTCGTACACACCCGACTCGATTTGCTCCTCGATGAAATCGACCGCAGCGCCGATGCCCTCGCTGACCGCCCAGGCGACCTGTGCCTGCTGCGTGATCGGGAAGTAGCGTCGGATGTCCTGGAAAAGAGTTCGCTCTGGGCGGGCGAAGTACCTGGGGTCCTTGGCGAGACGCTCGACGGTCTCCTCGCAGGCGGCCAGAACCTCACGACGGTATTCGGCCTGCATCTCCGCCGCCACATACGGGTCGATGAGGTCTTTGATCGAGCGATAAATAGCTCTCGAGTACTGATACATACGGAAGAGCATCCTCTCGTCAGCGGGTTGCGGTGCCATTATCGTCCCCTCGAGTTAATTCCCTGCAAAAGAACATTAACTTGGCGTTAAGCGGGAGCCCGCACTCGGCCGCTAGCGCGAGTCTACATGCCGCAAAGCTGTGTTACAAAGTCCCCCGCGAGAGCGCTTTCAAACGTGCGCGCTACGGACTGACCTCACGCACATACGCGAGCGGGAATCCCCGCGAGCGTGCAGTGGCAAGGCCGCTCTGTGCCCCGGCGACGGTGTCGTACACCCCCATGAACACGACGTAGTAGCCCGGATTCAACGTCAGGAAGTCTGACGAGGTCAGGATCCCGATGTTCGTGAGCCCGTTCGCGATCGCCTGGTTCGCCTTCCGCTCGGCGTCGTCGCGGCCCTTGGATACCTCGACTGAAGCAAGAATGACCGTGTAGCCCTCCTTGCCCGAGGGCCACGAGCGGATGTTCCCCGACGGCGTCGTCGTGACGGTGGTGGAGGTCGTCAGCGTTGACGTGTCGAGCGTCGCGATCGTCTGCGTGGTGGGGCCGGTGATCGTTTCGATGGACGCGGTGGAGCCGATCGTCTCAGTGCCTGGATCGATCGTGCCTACGGTTGCGGTCTTTCCAACGCCCGTGGATACCACAAGCCGTCCCTTCTCCTCGTCCTTGGTGGCTGCCACCGCCGCGATCGCGCCTGCGACCAGCGCGACTATGAAGAGCGCGAGGAGGCCGGCCCAGAGCCAGGCGGGGGAGTCCCGCGACCACATCTCCGTTCGCACGAACGCGGCAGGGATCTGTGCACCCGGAAGGCGTGCGCCGCACTCGAGGCAATACTCCTGGTGGCGGTCGTGGGGCGCCCCGCAGCGAGGGCACGCCGGCGGGTCAGGCGGAGGCACAACCGGAGCCTCGGGATCTGGTGGGAGGGGTGGCCGCGAGACCACTAGTCTTCGTTCGGTTTCTGGGCCCTCGGCGCCACCAGCGTCTGGTCGATACGCCCCTCCGTGTCCGCGAGCTCGTCGGCCGTGACGGAGTTCCCGCAGACTGAGCAGAAGTTCGCCTCGGCTGGGAGCGGATTCCCGCAGTGATCGCACGCGGCGACCGGCGTCGTCTCGATTGCCGGGCGCCCGCAGTGGGCACAGAAGTGTGCTCCGCGGACGAGCGGGGCTCCGCACTTGCAGACCGTTGCCATTCGCATGGCGCGCGGAACCGCCTCGCTCGCGGCGAGAAACGCGTCAAGCTCGTGGATCCGCTGCTCGAGCGCGAGCACCTCGGAGGCACGGCTGACCAGGAGATCGGGCTTGAAGCGGTCGCGGCGCACCATCTCGACCGCGAGCCCGCCGACGTCGCGTATCTCGATCTCACGGCGGCGCACGAGCGACCGGCGTTCGCGAGCTGCTGCCGCACTCGTGAGCGGCGGAGGGTCGGGCGGGAGGTCCTTGCTCGCGTCGACCCCGAGTCGGGGCGGGGCAGGCGGCCTGCGCGCGAAGAGCGAGAAGCGACGGGCCGTCATCTCCGGCCCGAGTCTATCCCAGGTTCCGCGCCTTATTCGGCGATGATGACGAGGCGTTCTTCAGTCATCTCCCGCACCGTGTAGTGCGGGCCTTCCTTGGTGTTCCCCGAGGCCTTGACCCCACCGTAGGGCATCTGGTCGGCGCGGAACGTCGGCGCTTCGTTAATCGTTACCCCGCCGAACTCGAGCTTCGCGGCGGCGCCGAGCGCCGAGCGGACATTGCTCGTGAAGATGCCGGCCTGGAGGCCGTACTCGGTTCCGTTGGCGAGGTTGAAGGCCTCCTCGAGCGAGTCGTACGGGGAGACCGTGCAGACGGGACCGAAGACCTCCTGGCAGGAGACCTTCATGTCGGGACGGACATCGGTCAGAACGGTCGGCCGGATGACGGCGCCGTCGGTATCACCGCCGCTCAAGACGGTCGCGCCGTGGGATCGGGCTTCCTCGATCCACGCGAGGATGCGCTCGCGGGCGCCGTCGTCGATCACGGGCCCGACATCGGTGTCCTCTTCGGACGGATCTCCTGCCTTCAAGGCCTCGACCTTGGGCAAGAGCTTGGTCACAAAATCGTCGTAGACCTGCCGACTCACGTAGACGCGCTGCACGGAGATGCAACTCTGGCCGGCGAACGAAAAGGCGTGGGCGGCGACCTTCGAGGCGGCGTCCTCGAGGTCGGCATCCCCCTCGACGATGAGAGGTGTCGAGTTTCCGAGCTCGAGCGACACTTTCTTTCGTGCGGCTCGTTCGCGGATCTTCCAGCCAACTTCGGAGGAGCCCGTGAAGGTGATCATTCGCACCCGCTCGTCCCCGACCAGGACGTCGCCGATCTCAGCGGACGGCCCAACGACGACGCTCAGCCAGCCCGGCGGAAGCCCAGCCTCCAACTCGAGCTCTGCGAGAAGGAGCGCCGAGACCGGCGTTTGCCCGGCGGGCTTCAGGACGACGGCACAGCCTGCAGCCAAGGCCGGTGCGATCTTGTGGGCCACAAGGTTGAGCGGGAAGTTGAACGGCGAGATGGCGCCGACGATCCCGATCGGCAGGCGCATCGTGTACGCGACCTTGCCGAGGCCCGCCTGCGACGCGCTCATCGGAACCACGTCGCCGCTCAGCGTTCTGGCTTCGACCGCTGCCATGGTGAACGTCGAAACGGCTCGTTGCGCCTCCACGCGCGCGGCCTTCATCGGCTTTCCGGCCTCCATGCAAATCGTTCGCGCGAGCTCGTCTTCGTGCTCGTGCAGGAGCTCGGCGACGCGGTCGAGGATCTCGGCTCTCCGGAAGGCGGGCAGCGGCTCGCGCATCGCCCGCTCGGCGGCGTCGATGGACCGACGTGTCTCGTCCGCGCCTGCCCGAGGCATCCTGGCGACCACCTCTCCGGAGAAGGGAGATCGAACCTCGTGCCACTCTCCGGTCTCGATCCATTCGCCCCCGACGAGGAGCTTCTTCTCGGTCAGCGTCACGGCCACGGCCCTAGGATACTGCGCTCGAGTGGGCCGGGAGATCAGCAGGGTGGGAGTGGTCGGGCTCGGCACGATGGGTGCCGGGATAGCCCAGGTCTGCGTGCAGGCAGGCTTCGACACGATCGGCGTCGAGGTGAGCGACGCCCTTTGTGAGCGGGCGCGCAACACTATCGACCACCACCTGTCGCGAGGCGTCGAAAAGGGCCGGCTGGGCGCCGAGGAACGCGAGGCTGCCCTGGCCCGGCTGACGACGTCGACGAACAGAAACGACCTCCGGGAATGCCACCTGGTCATCGAGGCGATCGTGGAGGAGCTCGAAACCAAGCGCGAGCTCTTCCGGGAGCTCGACGGGATCGTGGGCGCCGACGCCGTTCTCGCCACGAACACCTCGGCCCTCCCGGTCACCAAGATCGCGTCGGCCGCCGAGAGACCCGAGCGAGTGGTCGGCCTGCACTTCTTCAATCCGGCACCCGTTCTCCAGCTGGTCGAGGTGGTGCGGACGGAGCTCACCTCGGAGGAGGCCTACGAGCGCGCCTTCCGGTTCGCCGAGGCTCTCGGCAAGGAGCCCATCCGCTGCAACGACACGCCGGGCTTCGTCGTCAACCGGATCCTGATACCGCTCCTGAACGACTGTGTGCGGGTACTCGACGAGGCGGGGGTGACTCCAGAAGACCTCGACCGGGCCATGCGCTTCGGAACGAACTGGCCGATCGGGCCGTGTGCGCTTCTCGACCTGATCGGCCTCGACGTGCACGTGCATGCGAGCGAAGCGCTCCGGGGGAAGCTCGGGGAACCTCGGATGGCGCCCCCACCTCGTCTCGTCAGCATGGTGGAGAGGGGCGATCTCGGCCGGAAGAGCGGCCGGGGCTTCTTCACCTACGAGTAGCTCGCTCCGTCCGATGGACGACGTACCGTCACGAGACGTGACGATGTGCACGCTTTGCCGGCGCAATCTGATGGCTGGAGAACGCTTCCGTCTCTGGCAGGCGGAAGCTTTCGCAGAGCGCCGCCGGGCCGTCTGCGGGCTCTGCGAGCGTGAAGCGGCTCGGGAGGGCTGGGTCCGGGTCGTTCAGCCGATGGCGCGTGAGAATGCGGTCGGTCTGCGAGGCACCGTGCGTCTCGTCGCCTAGACGGACGCGGTAAGCGTCTGGGTTTGCCAAGCGGATAGATTCCTGGCACCCGAGACCCCCGGGGGGAGTGAGCCGCTCGTCTTCGTTCCCCAGTAACCGGATAGGAGGCGCCGTGGAACACCATGGTTCGGAGAGCTACTACGTCGTCGGCGAGGGGTTACTCACAGAGAGCGTCGGAGGCCGGGAACGCACGCTCTCATCGTCTCTCGAAACGCTGGCGCCACCCTTTCGCTTTTCCCGGATGGGGCCAAACGGCATCCAGCGCCAGCTCGGTGAGCCGAATCTGAAGAAGGTCGCCAACGCGACAACGGTGGGCGGCGGCGGCGCGTCAAAGATCCCTGCCGGGTTCACCTACCTCGGCCAGTTCACGGATCACGACCTCACCTTCGACAAGACCAGCGTCATGCTCGGCGAGAATGTCTCCCCGGCGCAGCTCCTCCAGGCGCGATCCCCGAGCCTCGACCTCGATTCGCTCTACGGAGCCGGACCCGCCGATCCAGTGTCGGCCAAGTTCTACGCCGCGGACGGTCTTCATCTAAAGGTCGGGAAGACGCTTGCTGCTGAGGGGATCACAGCGAAGCAGGGCTTTGACCTTCCACGCGGCGCTGGAACAACGGTGGCGAAAAAACGCAAGGCGATCATTCCGGACCTGAGAAACGACGAGAACCTGGCAGTCGCTCAGACTCATCTGGCCATGATCCGTTTCCATAACCGCGTCGTCGACACCCTGCCCGCCGCGGTGCCGCTCGCCCAGCGATTCAACAAGGCTCGCGAGATTGTCACGAAGCATTACCAGTGGATGCTCCGAACCGACTATCTGCCGCGAATCTGCGCACCCGGTGTCGTGAACAACGTCTTCGCGAACGGCAGGAAGGCGTTCGAGGTCGGCGTGCCCCCGACCGACGTCCCGACGATGCCGATCGAGTTCTCCGTCGCCGCGTTCCGGCTCGGACACGCGATGATCCGGAGGGCCTACAACTGGAACAAGATCTTCGACGACGGCTTCGGCTCCCTCGACCTACTATTCGTGTTCTCCGCGACAGGCGGCGATCTCGGGGGCGGACTTCGCCTTCCAAGCACCTGGATCGCGGATTTCCGCCGCCTCTACGACTTCAACGAGGCGGGGAAGGCCAATCTCGTAGTGCCGGAGAGCAAGTTCAACCGGGCTATGCGGATCGACACGAGGCTCGTGAACCCGCTAAAGAATCTGCCGGCCGGCTCGTTCGGAGGGCCCGAGGTGCCGTTCAACGACCCGAGGGCCAACCTCGCCTTCCGCAACCTGACCAGAGCCAAGATGGTCAGGCTGGCTACGGGTCAGCAGATGGCGAACTTCCTGCTTAGTAAGGGAGTGACGTTGACCAAGCTCACGCAGGCGCAGATCCGGGACGGCAACAACGGCGCCGATCTCGACGCGCTAACGCAGACTCAGCGCGCAGCTCTCCTCAAGAATACGCCGCTCTGGTTCTACATCCTCCGCGAGGCCGAGTTGAACGGAGGCAAGCTGAAGGGGGTCGGAGCGCGCATCGTCGCTGAGACGTTCCACCGTGCGATGGAGGGCAGCGAAGCGTCCATCGTTCGTGACCCGAGCTGGCACCCGACGTTCGGTCCGGACAGTACAACGTTCCGGATGGTGGACCTGCTGCTCTTCGCGTTCGAGGGCAAGAAGGCCCTGCTCGCTCCACTCGGGTAGCGAACCGTCCAGCCGCCCGGGAGCGAGCGACCACGACGCGCCGTGCCGCCGCCTGGTCTCAGGCCGCGAGGTCTGCGTCCAGCCGATGCCAGTTAGCTGACGGGTGTCGCGTCCTGACGTCTGCCCAGATCGCGCCTGCTTCCTCCGCTGAGAGGAGCTCGAGTGCGACCGCGTTGCGCGTCGCTCCGATAACGCAGAAAACCTGGTCGTCGAAACGCGCTTGCGGGCTCGACGAGCGTTCGCAGGCCTGAGCAAGCGCCTCGAGCCGCGTCTCGAGGAGACGGGCCGTTCTGCTGTGGTGCGAGTGGTCTTCCATCACCCCTGGTTCGTCGCCGACGTGCGGCCTCCTTGCCCATAGGTAACACCCAGGCTCGGACGGAGCCTCACGGTGAGAGGCGAGACCGCGTCCAGCCGTCGCCGGACCGCTCATAGGCGAAGCGGTCATGAAGGCGATCTTCGCCATGCTGCCAAAGCTCGATCCGATCGGGCAGGAGGCGATATCCGCCCCAAAATGGCGGCAGCGGAACCTCGCGGCCCTCGTACTCCCGGTCGAGCCGGCGCACCCGCTCCTCGAGGAGGTCTCGACTCTCGATCTGCTCGCTCTGGCGCGAGGCCCAGGCGCCGAGCTGACCACCTCGAGGCCGCGTCCGGAAGTATTGCGCCGACTCGCCTTCGCTCACCTGCTCGATGCTGCCCTCGACGCGAATCTGTCGTCCCAAAGGCTGCCAGTAGAGAACGAGCGCGGCCCGCGGGTTCACCTCGAGCTCGCGACCTTTCCGGCTCTCGTAGTTCGTGTGGAAGACGAAGCCGTTCGCCTCGAGGCCATGCAGGAGGACGATTCGGGCCGAGGGCCGTCCATCCGCAGACGAGGTCGCCAGCGTCATGGCCTCCGGCATCGGCAGGCCTGAAGCCCGAGCCTCGTCGAACCACAGCCGGACCTGCTCCATCGGATCGTCCGCGAGCTCCTCTTCGCGAAGGCGAACGGCGTCGGGCACGGCGCAAGCCTAAATCTGCGAACGCATTGACCGGATGGGGTCAGAACTCGCTTCGGCAGATTGCCCGCGCATTACAGATTCTTTACCGTGGGATCACCAGTGGCAGACCCGGTACGGCGACACTTCGGACAGCGAATGGCGATGCGGCGTTTCCTCATGATTTTTGCGATCGGGCTTACGCTCGCCGCCGCGCCTGCCGCCGGTGCCAGTCTGCCTCGGACACTGTCCGCGGACAAGGATCTGGTCAACCTGAACCGGGGCCGAGGGGTGGCGCGGTTCTCGGGCTACGGAGTTCTCTGGGGCGGCTTCGCCCGCGGGAGGATCCGCGTCACCGACCTCCCCGGCGGGGCACCGACAGTCGTGAGGGTCTACGGGGCCGAGCGGGTGACCTACGTGAACTCGATCACCCGGGTCTATAGCGGGCGCTATGTCAGGTTCAGCATCCACACAGGACGCTGGAGGGCCGGCATCACCGCGCGTGGCATCAACGCGAGTGCGGTCCTGAAAGGGGTCATGTGGCTCGGCGGCACCGCCGGGACGTACTCGATCGAGGGCTCGCGACCACGCCCATGGCCTCTCGACCTCACTCTCTTTACGCTAGGTGGGTAGGCCGACCGGGTTCTCTGACACCATAGGAGCGGAGCACGTGGCCCAGCAGTCCCAAGCACATCCGCTCATCTTGATCGTCGAGGACGAGACCAGCATCGCCTCGTTCGTCGCCATGTACCTGAAGAAGGCGGGGTACGAGGTCAAGGTGGCAGGCTCCGGAACCGACGCTCTCGCACGCGCGAACGCCGACAACCCGTCGCTGATCATCCTCGATCTCATGCTGCCCGATCTGGACGGCATCGAGGTGTGCCGCCGGATCCGCCAGCGGTCCGACATCCCGATCCTGATGCTGACCGCCAGGGATGACGACGTGGACAAGATCATAGGGCTCGAGGTGGGCGCCGATGACTACCTGACGAAGCCGTTCAATCCGCGCGAGCTCGTAGCGCGGGTGAAATCGGTCCTCAGGCGATCGGCGCCGAAGGAGCGGGAGCTCGAGAACTCGTTTCTCGAGCACGGACTCCTTCGCATCGACTCCGGCAGGCGCGAGGTCATGGTGGAGGATGAGGAAATTCAGCTCGCGCCGAAGGAGTTCGACCTACTCTGGGAGCTGCTCGACCATCGCGGGCTGGTGCTCACGCGCGACCAGCTCCTCGAGAGGGTCTGGGGGTACACCTTCGCCGGCGACACGCGAACCGTCGACGTGCACGTCGGCCAGCTCCGCCGAAAGCTCGGCGACTCGTGCCCGATCGTCACAGTCTGGGGCGTCGGCTACAAGGTCTCGACCGAGCCGAAGGCCGCCCGCGCGTCGTAGCCTGTAGGAGGTCCGGTGTCCTCGCTCCGGTTTCGCCTCCCAGCTCTCTTCTTCGCCGGCATCGTCGTCGCGGCCGCAGTGACAGCGCTGCTGGCCGTCCGCCTGTTTCAGGACTATGCGCGCGATCGCACGCTCAGTGACTTGCACCGCCAGGCGGCCGGGCTGGCCCAGCTCTACGCGGAGCAGGCGCGCCAGGGACTCGAGGAACAACGGCGAGCACCAAGGTTCGCCCGTCCCAAGCTCGAGCGTGCAACGGATACGCGCCTCTACTACGCAGGCGTCTCGATCTTCCCGGGACAGGATCCGGGGCTGCGCCCGCTTCCCCTCGGGGTGCTCGACCGCGATCTCCTGGCCGACGGCAAGGTGCAGGAGATCGAGTTCGAGCCGCCCGGAACGGACAAGACCTATCTTGCGGTGGCGGAGCCGATTCGCATTGGCGGGGAGACCTTCGGTGCTCTCGTCGTGGCAAAGCCTCAGGCCGAGCTCCGGGAGCGCTGGGTTGTCCTCATCGGACGGCTCGGCCTTGCCTTTCTGGCCGGGCTCGTCATCGCCGCTCTCCTCGTTCTCTATCTCTCTCGCCGGCTCACGAAGCCGCTCCTTGCTCTCTCGAACGCCGCGGATCGGATCGCGGAGGGCCGGTACGACGTACGGCTCCCGGAGGCGAAGCGCAAGGATGAGATCGCCCACCTGACCGACCGGTTTCAGGAGATGGCTGTCCGGCTCGCCCAGGCCGAGGCACTGGAGCGACACTTCCTGATGAGCGTCTCGCATGAGCTCCGCACGCCGCTGACGGCCATCCGGGGACACGTCGAGGCGCTACGGGAAGACCTACTCGACCATCCCGAAGAGCGTGCGGCCTCGCTCGAGGTGATCGGCACTGAGGCGGATCGCCTTTCGCGCCTCGTCAGCGACCTGCTCGATTTGGCAAAGCTCGACGCGCACCGCTTTACGCTCACCGAGGACGAAGTCGAGGTACGGCGTCTGCTCGATCAGGCCTACCGCGCCAGAACCGAGGAGGCCCGGCGGCGCGGAATCGGATTCGAGCAGCGATTCGAGACCGATCCGGTCATTCACACGGATGGCGACCGTGTGCTCCAGATCGTCACGAATCTCCTCGACAACGCGTTCGCCTGGACGCCGGACGGCGGAGCCATCTCCATTGGCCTCGATTCGAGGAACGGCACCGTCGAGGTGTCTGTGTCCGACTCGGGTCCAGGAGTGCCGCCGGAGGAGCGCGAACGCATCTTTCGACCGTTCTTCTCCCGTGACCGGTCGCGGGGGACCGGTCTAGGCCTCGCGATCGCACGCGAGCTCGCCCACGCGCTCGGCGGAGAGCTCGGGCTCGACTCCTCCGCGGACGGCGGCGCCCGCTTCGAGCTGACGCTGCCGGCGCGCTAGGAAGTCAGCTGGAGCGGCGCTCGTGCCGCTCGTCGATCCGGTACACCGCAGCCCCGGGGCGCTCATCGAGAGAGCGTTCCAGACGATCGATGATGCGCTCCATCCGGTCGAGCCGTCTTTCGACTCCGTGCCAGCCCGATGCGATTAGGTCGACCAGAAGGGCCAGATCCTCGACTCGCGCGCGACGCTCCGAGTCCAGGTCGCGTTGAAGCCGCTCGAGGCGCCGAATCGTCTGGCTCGAGAGCCCGCGTACCTCCGCAATATGGCGCCCCACGGGGAGCACCTCGGCCCGGAGGCCCTGCTGAACCGCCTCGCCGACGCGATCCGGCACGGTCGCCTCGAGCTCGGATGCGCGGGTTGCTAGTTCGTCGAGCGCTTCGCCGGCTCGTGCGAGCGCGGCCTCGAGGGCGGCCGGCTCGGGACGGCCCGCACTCGCTTCTGCGAGGCGCGTGCGGGCCCGGTCGAGCGACTCCCGATCCATGCAGGCGACTGTAGCGTTGGCGTCGGACTGAACGACCATGGAGGGCTAGCTGATTTTGACCGGCAGCGACCGCGCCAAGTACCGACGGACCAGCTAGTCGTGCGGACGGAGGAGCTCGACTACGACCTACCGCCCGAGCTGATCGCTCAGCGGCCGCTCGACCGCAGGGACGAGAGTCGCCTGCTCGTGTACGAGCGCCCGACCCAAATTGTCCGCCACCGCGTTTTCCGTGAGCTTCCCGCCGAGCTCGCGCGAGGCGAGCTGCTGGTCGTCAACGACACGCGCGTGGTTCCCGCCCGAATCCACACGCACAGGCCGGGCGGGGGCAAGGCCGAGATCCTTCTGCTCGAGCCGCTCGGGGACGGCGTCTGGGAGGCGCTTGCGCGTCCGTCCCGGAGACTTCGAGTGGGCATGGAGCTCGGGCCGGTAGCGCTCTTGGAGGCTCTCGGGGAGGGTCGCTGGCTCGTGCGGCTCAGAGGAGAAGCGGACGGGGAAACTCCACTCCCCCCGTACATCGTCGAGCCGCTCGCCGATCCCGAGCGGTACCAGACGGTCTACGCAGAGGAGTTCGGCTCGGCCGCCGCACCTACGGCGGGACTGCACTTCACAACCGACCTCCTAAGCCGCTTCGACTTCGAGCGGGTCACGCTCCACGTCGGGTTGGACACGTTCCGCCCGATCGCAGCCGAGTCACTCGCGGAGCACACAATCCACAGCGAGCGTTATGAGGTGGACGTGGCTGCCTGGGAGCGGATCCAGGCCGCCGAGCGAGTGTGCGCCGTCGGAACGACGACCGTGCGCGTGCTGGAGTCTCTGGCCCGCGGCGCCGAGGTTGTCGGTCGCACGAACCTGTTCGTGACTCCGGGGTTCGAGTTCAGGCGCGTGGATGCCCTCGTCACGAACTTCCACCTTCCGCGATCCTCCCTGCTCGCGCTCGTGATGGCGTTTGCCGGCGTGGGGGAGACCAGGCGGGTGTACGAGCTCGCGATCGCGGAGCGGTATCGGTTCTACTCGTTCGGCGACGCGATGCTCATTCTTTAGAGGGTGATCGGCGGGTACGCGCATACAGATCGACCATCTAGAGTGGGTCCACCCCCTCCGCCTCCCGGCATCGACCCTACTTCGTGAAGATGCGCGGATGGGCAACGCACCGGATCGGAAAGGTGACGAGACGGTGTCGGCCTTCAGCGTTGCCGCGACAGACGGAGCCGCGCGGGCGGGCGTGCTCCGCACCGCGCACGGCGAGGTCCTGACTCCTGCGTTCATGCCGGTCGGCACGAAGGGAACGGTCAAGGGCCTGCATCCAGATCGGGTACGAGAGCTCGGTGCCTCGATCGTGCTTGCGAACACCTACCACCTGTATTTTCGCCCCGGCGCCGATCTGATCGAGGTGCTCGGCGGACTGCACCGGTTCACGGGCTGGAGTGGACCGATCCTCACGGACTCCGGCGGCTTCCAGGTCTTCTCGCTCCGCGACACGATCGTCGAGGCGGACGACGGCGGGGTCACGTTCCGATCCGTCTACGACGGGACGCTCGCCCGTTTCACGCCCGAGCTGGTGGCGGGCGTGCAGCGAAAGCTCGGATCCGACGTCGCCATGTGTCTCGACGTGTGCCCGCCGGCAGGCATCCCGCCGGAGGAGCTCGAGGTTGCCGTGGCACGAACGACAACGTGGGCGCGTCGCCAGCTTGCGGCGCCACGAGCGCCCGGGCAACTCCTCTTCGGTATCTCCCAGGGAGGCGTCGACCCCGCGCTCAGACGACGGTCGACAGAGGAGATCGCCTCACTCGGCTTCGACGGCCATGCGCTCGGCGGGCTGAGCGTGGGGGAGGAGCGCGGGCGGATGCTCGACACCGTCGAATGGGCGGCGCAGCTTCTGCCGTCCGAGCGGCCACGGTACTTCATGGGCATCGGCGACCCAGCGGGCATCCTCGACGTCGTGCGACGGGGCATCGACATGTTCGACTGTGTTCTGCCCACGCGGCTCGGGCGCACGGGCTCGGCGCTCACGTGGGGCGGCCGCCTGAATCTCCGCAATGCAACGTTTGCATGCGACCCTCGCCCCCTCGACGAGGGATGCCCATGCGCCGCCTGCACGCGCTTCTCGAGGGCCTACATCCGGCATCTCGTGACGCAGCGCGAGCTACTCGGCCTGATACTTTTGTCCGAGCACAACGTCAGGTTTCTGCTCGATTTGACCGCCGGAGCGCGGGCAGCGATCGAGGCGGGACGGCTCGGCGCCTATACGGCCTCCGCGCTCGACCGGCTCGGGGCGGCCGGTCAGGAGGTTTCTCGTGGGTAGTGGGTTCTTCATCGTCCTTCTCGTGTTGTTCGGCTTCATGTACCTGATGCTGATCCGTCCGCAGCGCCAGCAGCAGCGCCGGCACGCGGAGATGCTGAAGGGGCTCGGGCCCGGAGACGAGGTCATCACCGCGGGTGGCATCTACGGCGACGTGATCGAGGTCGAGCCGGACCGGGTCACGCTCGAGATCGCCGAGGATGTGCACATTGAGGTGGCACGTCGCGCAATTGCGAGCGTCGTGCCCCAGGAGGACGCGGAATCGTTCGAGGACGAGCCCGAGGCCACGACGGTTGAAGAGCCCGAGCCGGTGGTCGAGGAGCGGACGGAGCAGGAGGAGGCCCGGCGCTAGAGCCCTAGCCGGCTCGGCGCGCGGAACGACTGTGCGCAGGTACTTCTGGACTCTTCTTGCGGTTCTCGCCGCCGTTGTCGGCGTGATCGTCCTCGGCTTCTTCCGGCAGCCCACCTTGGGTCTCGATCTGCAGGGAGGGCTCGAGCTCGTCCTCCAAGCACAGGCGCCGCAGGGGCAGCAGGTAACGAAGGAGGACATGGAGCGCTCGGTCGAGATCATCCGGTCGCGCGTCGATAAGCTCGGCGTCTCCGAGCCCGAGGTCCGCCAGCAGGGCGACGACCAGATCGCGGTCGACCTTGCCGGCGTCACCAACCCTGCGCGCGCGGCGGAGATCGTCGGGAAGACGGCGCAGCTCCAGTTCTACGACCTCGAAGCCGACCTGGTCGCACCCTCGAAGGACGCGAACGGATTTCCGAGGGCGAGCCCGAGGCTGAAGCCGCTCCTAACGGCCGAGGACAAGCTGGAACAGAAGGATCAGCCTCCGACGCAGTGGTACCTGTTCCAGGGGAACCGCCTCCTCTCCGGGCCGGCCGACAAGAAGGAGGATCTCGCGCAGCAGCTCGAGGGCGCGAGGGTCCCTGAAGGCGCGACGTACTACGCCGTGCCGAAGGGAAAGATCGTGCTCACGTGTGGACAGAATGCGACGGTTTGCCCCGGCGTCCAGACCGCGCCCGTCGCACAGACCTTCTACTACGTCTTCAAGTACGACCCCACGAATCCCGATCACCCCATCCCGGAGATGACGGGCGAGGACCTGAAGCTCAAGGGGACGCGCGCGGACTTCCAGAACGGTCAGCCGATCGTCACGCTCGAGTTCACGAACGCGGGCGGGGACAAGTTCCACGAGATCACGAGGACGCTGGCCCAGCGCGGGCGCTCGCAGACGCAGTTCGCAGGGGGCGGCCAGGACCTCTTTCAGCACTTCGCGATCGTGCTCGACAACGAGATTCGTTCCTGGCCTCAAATTGACTTCAACGACCTACCAGACGGGATCTCGGGCAACAACGCTCTCATCGAAGGGCTCGACTCGCCGGGCGAGGCCAAGGATCTTGCCCTGGTGCTCCAGACGGGCGCGCTCCCACTGAAGTTCGTCCAGGTCGAGCGGTCAGACATCTCCGCGACCCTCGGTGCGGACTCGCTGCGGGAGGCGATCATCGCGGGCATCGGTGGCCTTACGGCCGTCGCCCTCTTCCTGCTCGTCTTCTACCGCTTCCTTGGGCTCGTGGCGGTGATCGGGCTGGCCATCTACGGCGTTCTTCTCTACGGAGCCCTCCTCCTCTTCAACGTCACCCTGACTCTGCCGGGCTTTGCGGGCCTCATCCTCACTATCGGGGTCGCGGCCGACGCGAACATCGTCATCTTCGAGCGAATCAAGGAAGAGGTTCAGGCCGGCAAATCTGTCCGCGCCGCGATCGGAGGGGGATACAGGAAGGGTTTCAACACGATTGTCGACGCGAACGTGGTCACCATGATCACGGCGCTCGTGCTCTTCATCGCCTCGACGAGCGGCGTGAAGGGATTTGCGCTCATGCTCCTGATCGGCACGCTCGTCTCGATGGTGACGGCGGTCGGTGCGACGCGTGCACTGCTGGCCTCGCTTGCGGGCTTCAAATGGTTTGACAACCCGGCCTTCATGGGCGCGAGCGCCCAGCGGATCCCGAAGTGGCAGAAGGTGGACTTCGTCGGAAAGCGCCGGATCTGGTTCGCCCTCTCGGCCGTGGTGGTGCTGGTGGGCCTCGGCTCGCTTGGCGTCAAGGGCCTGAACCTCGGGATCGACTTCGAGGGCGGGAGCCAGGTCAGCTTCAAGACCCCCCGACCGGTGTCGATCGAGCGGGTACGAGCGGAAGCGGCCGAGATCGGCAAGGAGAACGCGGTCATCCAGGGCACCGGCGGCGAGGTCGCGGGCGGCTACCGCGAGTTCAAGATGAAGACGGAGTCCCTTACCGGGCCGGAGCAGACGGCGCTCCAGAACGCCCTGCGGCGTGATCTCAATGCCACCGGCCTCGGGGTCAAGAACGTCTCAGCGACATTCAGCCGGCAGGTCCTCCAGAGCGCGATCATCGCGATCGTCGTGTCTCTGCTCCTGGTGGTCGCGTACATCGCGATCCGGTTCCAGTTCACGTTCGCGGTGCCGGTTCTCATCGCTCTCGTCCACGACATCCTGATCACGTTGGGGGTCTACTCGCTGACGGGCCGGGAGGTGTCGGCATCGACTGTCGCCGCGGTCCTCACCATCCTCGGCTACTCGATCTACGACACGATCATCATCTTCGACCGCGTGCGGGAGAACATCCCGCTGATGCGAAAGTCGAGTTTCACGGCGATCGCAAACCAGTCGCTCTGGGAAACCGTGCGACGGTCACTTGCAACGACCTTCATCACGCTTCTGCCGGTGTCGGCGCTTCTCATCTTCGGCGGGGCGACGCTCAAGGACTTCGCGTTCGCTCTCCTGGTGGGGATCGGCTCAGGCGCCTATTCGACGATCTTCATTGCGACGCCGATCCTCGGCTACTTGATGGAGCGTGAGCCCGAGTATGCCAAGCGCAAGCTGGCGGGCTTGCAGGAGAAGCTGGGGCGGGACGAGCCTGAGCCGGAAAACGGCGCTCCCACCGCCGCGCCGTCTCCCGTTCCGGAGCCGCTCGCGGCTGCCGCTGAGCCGGTGGCACCACTGGCTGATGGATCGGCTGCCGCCCGCCGCGAGGCGCGCCGCAAGCGACGTCGGGCGAGGCCCCATGGCCGCTCCCGGTGAGCCCGAGGGGGAGTCGGTGAAGGACTTCCTCGAGAAGACGCTTCTCGCAGGCCTCGGCGCCGTGGCGCTCACGAAGGAGCGAGCCGACGATCTCGTGGACGAGCTCACGAAGCGGGGCCGGATGACCGGGGAGGAGGCGCGCGAGGTCGTCGACGAGCTCACGCACAGGTGGCGGGGAGACGCCATGCGATTCAGCGAGCGCGCCGGCTCGACGATCTCCGGGCTCTCTCGCGAACTCGGGCTTGTCACGAGGCGTGAGTGGGAGGAGCTCGAGCTGCGACTGGCCCAGGTCGAGCACCGTCTCAGGCTCCTCGAGGGTGGGCCAGCATCGGCACGTGGGCCGAAGCCCGTGCAGCCACTGCCCGGGGCCGCAGACTTGCCCCCAGACCCGACACCGTAAGATTCGAGCCATGAGCTCGCGGCCTGCCGTTCGGCAGCTCGGCCGTCTCTCCGAGATCGCGCAGGTCGCGGCGAAGCACGGCTTCGGATACTTCTTCGAGACCAATCGTCTCGTGGATGTCGTCACCCGGCGTCAGCGTGAGATCGAGCCGAGCGGTGAGGGGTCGCCACGCGGCCAGCGACTGCGAGAGATGCTCGACGAGCTCGGCCCGACCTTCGTGAAGTTCGGCCAGCTCCTTTCGACCCGACCCGATGTGGTTCCGCCGGACATCGTCTTCGAGCTCAAGGCGCTTCAGGACGACGTCCATCCCTTTCCGTCGGAGCAGGCTGCGCAGGTGATCGAGGAGGACTTCGGCCTATCCGTCTCCCAGCTCTTTCTGGAATTCGAACCGACGCCGCTTGCCGCAGCCTCGATCGGACAGGTGCACCGGGCAACGTTGCCAAACGGGCGGCACGTGGTCGCGAAGGTTCAGCGACCGGACGCCCCGCGGCAGGTGGAGGCCGACCTCGAGCTCCTCTACCAGGTGGCGAGGCTCGTTCGCGACCGCGTCCGCGCGCTCGACTTCATCGACCCGGTAGCGCTCGTGGACGAGTTCGCGCGTTCGATCCGTCAGGAGCTCGATTACCGGAACGAGGCGCGAAACGCCGAGCAATTCCACCGGAACTTCGCGGGCCACCCGCATGTGCGAGTCCCGCGCGTCTACTGGACGTACTCGAGTGCCAGGGTGCTGACTTTGGACTTCCTCGAGGGCATCCAGCTCGCCGACCTCGAGCACTCGACCTACTCGATGGACGAGCGCCGCCGCCTGGCATATCTCATCACCGACGCCTGGATGGCCATGATCTTCAGGCACGGGTTCTTCCACGCCGACCCGCACCCGGCGAACATCCTCATCCTCAAGCAGACGGGCCAGATCGGCCTCGTCGACTTCGGAGTGGCCGGGAAGCTGAGCGACGAGGACAACTCCCGGCTGACCCGCCTCTTCATCGATGCCGTGAACGAAAACATCGAGGCGCTCCCGCGCCGGCTGGCGGAGCTCGGCGTCCGGTATCCGAAGGACCGCGAAGCGGAGTTCACGGCCGAGCTCAGGGACATCTACTACCGGTATTACGGCGCGCGCCTGAACGAGATCGACCCGCTGCAGCTGATCCGGGAAGCGTTCGCACTCATCTACCGGATGCGACTCCAACTCCCGACGCGCTTCGTCCTCCTCGATCGCGCAATCGCGACCCTCGGCTCGGTGGGGCTGGAGCTCTACCCCGACTTCAACGTCTTCGAGGTCGCGAAGCCGTACGCGCGTGAACTCGTCCTCGAGCGCTTCACCCCCCGCCGAATGGCACTGCGCACCCAGCAGGAGATCCGAAATTACACGCGGATGGTGCACGAGCTGCCGTACCAGATCCATGACACGTTCGAGCAGGTCCGGGACGGCCAGATCGAAGTCGGCTTTCGGCACGAAGGGCTCGACGACCTCATCCACCGGCTCGATCTAGTCTTCAATCGCGTCGTACTCGCGGTCATCGCAGGCGCCGGGATTATCGGCTCGAGCCTGATTGGCGCCCTGGCGAGCGAGGGACCGAGCATTCTCGGAGTGAACGTGATCTCCGTGATCGGTTTCACCCTTTCGACGGTGCTCGCGCTCTGGCTCGTGTGGGGCGTAGTCCGCTCGGGCCGGATCTAGTGATCTAGAGCGGCGTCAAGACCTGCTCGAGCTGCGAGCGAAGCGATTCGTAGTTCGGCGGGAGCGAAAGCCGCTCGCCCAGGTGCTCCGGGTCCTCGTCCGCCGAGAAGCCGGGTCCCTTCGTGGCGATCTCGAAGAGGACGCCGCTCGGTTCTCGGAAGTAGATCGAGCGGAAGTAGTAACGGTCGATGATCGGGGTTGGTCTCGCGCCGGCCTCGGCGACGCGCTTCTGCCAGGCCTCCTCGTCCTCGAGCGCTGAGGCCCAGGCGACGTGGTGAACGGTACCTGCGCCGCCAATCCCGGCCTCGTCCGGCGGGCTGTCGTAAGCGTAGAAGGAACCCCTGCTCTCCCCACGTGCTTCCCAGGTTCCGCCGCCGGTCTCACGGAAGCCGAGCGTGTCACCCAGGAGGGCTGCGCTGCGAGCCGGGTCCCGGGAGTACGCCCGCACCCCGTGAAACCCCTGGAGCGCGTGCTCGACTGGAATCTCGGCGTGTGTGGCGACGAGAGGCTCGTCCGGCGTGTCGACGAATGCCAGCTCCAGCCCCATACCCTCCGGATCGGAGAAACGGAGACGTCCCGGTTCGCGCTCCGAGGCGAGCCCGAGGCCTTGCAACCTGTCCGCCCAGAAATCCAGGGCTTCGTTGGAAGCGACCCGCCAGACGACGCGATGCACCATTCCCGCGCCGGCACGGCCCTGGGTGGCTCCGGGATACTCGAAAAAGGTCAGGTCGCTGCCGGGGCTCCCGCGGTCGTCGGCGTAGAACAGGTGGTAGACGGTCGGGTCGTCCTGGTTCACCGTTTTCTTCACGAGCCGCAAGCCAAGAACCCGAGAGTAGAAGTCCAGGTTCTGAGGCGCGTCTCCGGTGATCGCGGTGACGTGGTGGACGCCGTCGAGCTTCATATCAGTGGTGAGAACGTGGTGAGCAGGGATCCATTCCCTTGCGGCGTAACAGAGGTGATGATTGCGAATTTTCTCCGGCGATGGCGCTACCGAAGCATCCGCCGAGCGTGGGCACGAGGACGCATCGACTACTCCGAAGCCCGCGGCCGCGTCGAGCGCCTCGCGCGCGGCCTTTAGCTCCTACCAGCGCCATGCGCGCGCCAAGGTGTGACCTCGGCGGGCCGGAGCACGCCGTGGATGACGAGATTCACCACCCAGACAATGAAAGCACCGCCGACGGCGGTCCAGAAGCCTCGCACCTCGAAGACGGGCACGATCAGATCCGTCAGGTAGAGCATGAGCGCATTCACAAAGAGCAACGCGATCCCGAGCGTGAGGATTACGGCCGGGAGCGCGAGCAGAATGACGATCGGCCGGATGATGAGGTTGACGACTCCGAAGACGAGCCCTGCGAGGAGGAGGACCCAGAACCGGTCTCCGTAGGTGATCCCGTCGAAGACGAGCGCGGCCACCCAGATTGCGACGACGTTCGAGAGCCAACTGAACGCAAAGCGCACGGGAAGCAGAATAGGTGCGGCGGACATGTCCGAGCCGGGCTCATGTCGAGAAGGTTCTGGAACGCTTGTGACAGAGTTGCGCGAAAGGACATCTGGTCGAAGAATCGGGGCGGTTGTACGGTCGCTTCATGGCAGGGGAGGCTGTGCTGGTCGTGGAGCGTGAGGCCCCGGTCAGGGCCTTCCTCGAGCAGCAGCTCACCGACGACGGGTACGAGGTGCTTTCCACCGAACAGGCCCGCCGGGCCCTCGAGCTGGTCGAGGAGGCTCGGCCGGACCTCGTGCTTCTCGACGCTGTCCTTCCGGATGGTTCGGGCTTCGAGCTGTGCAGCCGGCTTCGCGAGGGTGAGCCCGGGCGGGTATGGAACCGCGACGTTCCGGTCATCATGGTGAGCTCGCGCAGCGAGGCGGTCGACCGAGTCCGCGGCTTCGCACGCGGCTGTGACGACTACGTCCCGATGCCCTTCGTCTACGAGGAGCTTCTGGCTCGGATCCGTGCGGTTCTCAGGCGCGCAGCGGGACCCCGGCGGGCGCTGCTCGAAGTCCGGGGCCTCACCATCGATCTGGCGTCGCGCACGGTCCGGGTCCACGGCGAGGCTGCGTCGCTCTCCGCAAAGGAGTACGACCTTCTCGTCGCACTGGCCGAGGATCCGGAGCGGGTATACGGGAAGGAGGAGCTCCTTCGGGACGTCTGGGGATTCCGCTCACTCGGTAGTATCGTCGATGGAGGTTCCGGCCCAGACACGCTGAGCGCGGCTGGGGTTTCC
>DATHAG010000215.1:0-6649 GCA_035296825.1 Gaiellaceae bacterium
TGTCCTTGGCCGAGACGACGGCGAGTGACTCGCCAACCTGCGGCGTGGGCTGTGCCAGTGTGCCTGATTCCATGCTAAAGAACCTCCAAGGGGGTGGTCAGTCCAGGGTTGCAGCCGGGCCTGTGCGATTCAAGGCGGCCAACCCCAATCTTCACGGGGGGTTAACCGAACCCTACGCGGCCCAGGGGTGACGCCGCTCAGCGGCTAGCGTTAGCGGTCGCCCGCCAGGAAGAATGCGCCCGCAGCCGCGACGTACGCGGCGATAAGCAGCCCGCCCCGGAACCGGCTTGAACGCCCGTCCCAGAGAACCGCCGCAGCCAACAGCGTCGAGCCTCCGAGCACGGCCATCTCCACGGGCCGGAAGGAGAGCGCCAGCGGGTCGATCGCCCAGGCTATGAGCGCGACGGCGGGGATCAGGAACACGGCCACTTGCGCGCTCGAGGAGAGCGCGATCTCTGCCGCGAGCATGATCTTGCCGCGCGCGGCCACGACGACGGCGCCGCCGTGCTCAGCCGCGTTCCCGACGATCGCGACGATCACCGCGGCCACGAAGAAGTCGGTCAGATGCGCTTTCTCCGCAAAGGTCTCGAGCGTGTGGACGAGGATCTCAGCGACAAAAGCCGTCACGACCGTGGCGGCGGCGAGGACGAGCAAGGAGACCGGCAGGGACCAGGCTTCGAAGGTCGTCGCCTCGTCGACGACGTACCGTCGACGGTGGCGCCTGAGCGTGTACCAGGTCACGGCGACGTAGACGAGCAGGAGGACGATCGAGACCGGAAGCGAGAGCCGGGCCAGCGAATCGCGTTCTGGGTTCCCGTCCCAGCCCGGGATCGAGGGGATGAGGAAGAGCAGGGTCGCGAGCCCGACCAGGCCGAGGGAGACGAAGCTCGATTCCCGGTCGAGCGCTCCTTTGCCGCCGAAGAGCAGCGAGAAGCCGAGGACGAGGAGGAGGTTTCCGATCACGCTCCCCGTGAGGGACCCGCGCACTACTTCCGTGAGCCCTTCATGAACGGCGAAGAGCGCGATGATGAGCTCGGGCGCGTTGCCGAACGTCGCGTTCAGGAAGCCTCCCACGCCCGGGCCGGTGTGGTGCGCGGCGTGCTCCGTCGCCTCTCCGATCAACCAGGCAAGCGGGATGAGTGCTGCGGCGGCGAGAATGAAGAGGAGCATGTCGGGCGCTCCGATCAGGTCGACAACGACGACAGCGGGCCCGAGCACCAGCAAGCCGAGGAGGATGCGCCGCGTCACCGACCGCTGAGCCTACAGTTGGCTCATGGGTCTCGACGCAGTGCTCTTCGACTGGGGTGACACGCTCTTCCACTTCGCCTACGACGAGGCGCTCCTCGAGGCTGGCTGGGCGGCGGGGCTTCAGGCGACCGGCCGTGACGATCTGCCCGGCCACGAGGATGCCGCAGCCCGTTTCCGCGAGGGTTACCTACCGCTCCTGTTCGTGCCCGGCACCGTCGAGGAGATCGAGTACCCGGACCTGATCCAAGAGCTGCTGGCAGGGTTCGACATCGAGCTCACGGATGACGAGCTCGGCCGCTTCCTCGAGGCGGAGCACGAGGCCTGGTCACCGGCGCGGGCAATGGGCGACTCGACTCATGCGCTCCTCGAGAGCCTCCGGGGCAGAGGTCTCAAACTTGGGCTGGTCTCGAATGCCTTCGATCCGCCCGAGCTACTCCATCGGGATCTTGGCCGGATGGGGCTCGCTGAGCGCCTCGACGTCGCCGTCTTCTCTTCGGAGGTCGGGCGCCGCAAGCCCGACCCCCTCATCTTTCGCACGGTTCTCGACCAGCTCGGTGTCGAGCCGGACCGGGCGCTCTTCGTCGGCGACAGTCTCGAAGCCGACGTAGCCGGTGCGGCCGCCCTCGGGATGCGAACCGTGCAGGCCGTCTGGTTTCGTGCAGACGAGGCCGAAGGCCCGGAGCCCGACTTTCAGGCATTCACCCAGATGGACGTTCTGAACATCGTGCGGCGGCTAACCGGCGAGCTCTAGCGAGCGGCGCCTACACCGCCCGGGCGCTCATGTCAAGACTTGCGGGGAGCCTCGTCCTTCGCCAACAATCCGGGTATGCAAAGACGACTCGCCGAGGGCGCCTTGCTCCCGCTCCGGCCGCAGGAGGAGACCGAGTGCCGACGCTGCGAGGTTCACTGCGACAAGGTTGTCTACCCCGCCGCCTGCATCGAGGGCGCCTGTCCCTTCGTCTATGCGTACGAGGAGTGGGGACACCGGTACATCGGGTGTATGCAGAAGGTCTACGAGGTCGAGATCGACGTCGACGTCCTCAACGACGCTGAGGCGCGGCCGGGTGGCTTCGGAGCCGTGAAGGCAGTCCGGCAGCCACTCCCGATGTGCAGTGCCGAGGTGACCGACTGCTACGAGAGCCGGGCCGGCGAGCTCGGGTGCGTGAACCCGGAGTTCTGGGAGCTTCCAGAGGGCGCGCCGTCGTTCCGGGTCATCGCCCGGATCCCGGCCGACTGAGCCGAAATCAGCTTCCTTCGAGGGCCCGTGCGTGGAGCGCTTTGAGCCCACTCACATCGTCCGCGTCCGGACCGTGCCCGTCCTTCCCGGGGGTCTCGAGCACCGCCGGAAGGTCCTGCAAGAGCGGGTGGCCGAGGAAGACCGCGAGCCTCTCCGCCAAGACGCCCTCGCCGACATTCGCGTGGCGGTCCCGGTTCGAGCCGAGAGGCTCATTCGTATCGTTCACGTGCAGCGCGCGCAGGCGGTCGAGTCCGACCCGCGCGTCGAGGGCCGCCAGCGTCGAGTCGAGAACCGCCCGGTCGGTCACGTCGACCCCCGAGACCCAGAGGTGGCATGTGTCGAGACACACGCCCACGCGAGGATGGGCGTCGAGCGCATCGACGAGAAGGCAAAGCTCGTCGATCGAGCGTCCGATCGTTCCGCCTGCGCCCGCGGAATTCTCGATCAGGAGCCAGGTGGTCTCCGAGCAACGTGCGAGTGCTCGCCGAAGCGCGGGCACGGCAAGCTCGAGGCCGGCCTCGAAGCCGGCTCCGAGGTGCGAGCCAACGTGGAAGACAACGCCGTCGGCGTCGATCGCGCAGGCGACCTCGATCGTGTTCAGGAGCGACGCGACGGACTTCTCATGGACGTCCGGCCTGGGGCTTGCGAGATTGACGAGGTAGAGCGCATGACAGAGAACGGCGCCGGTGCCCGCTTGGGCGCGACGCTCCTTGAAGCGCTCGAAGTGCGCCGGGTCGTGGTTTGTCGGCCGCCAGGCGCGGGGGCTCTGGGTGAAAAGCTGCACGGCGTCACCGCCGAAGCTCTCGATCCGGTCGATCGCGGTGAAGATCCCGCCGGCCGTGGAGACGTGAGCTCCGAGGAGCATGCGGCTAGCCTAGACAGCCGATGTCCGTCAGAGTTCGCTTTGCCCCGAGCCCAACCGGCTTCCTCCATATCGGCGGAGTCCACACGGCACTCTTCAACTGGCTGTTCGCCCGGCACGAGGGCGGGGAGTTCCTGCTCCGGATCGAGAACACGGACACAGGCCGGGAGGTCGCCGAGGCGACCGAGCACATCCTTGAGTCGCTGAGCTGGCTCGGGCTCGGCTGGGACGGGGAGCCGACGTTCCAGCTCGAACGCCTGGAGCGATCCAAACAGGAGGCTGCCCGCCTCCTCGAGGAGGGCAAGGCCTACGAGGAGGAGGGCGCGATCCGGATCCGGATGCCCGACGAGGGCGTAACCGCCTGGGAGGATGCGATTCGGGGGCGCATCGAATTCCCGAACGAGAAGCTCGAAGACCTCGTGCTCGTCCGGGCCGACGGGCGCCCTACCTACAACTTCGCGTCGCCGCTCGAGGACTGGCTCGACGGGATCACCCATGTGATCCGGGGCGACGATCACATCTCGAACACGCCGAAGCAGATCCGCGTTCTCGAGGCGCTCGGCGCCCGTGTCCCCGTCTACGCCCATCTCGCCATGATCTTCGGGCCGGACGGGCAGAAGCTCTCAAAGCGGCATGGAGCCGTGTCCGTAGCCGAGTTCCGGGCCGCCGGCTACATTCCACCTGCCCTGGTCAACTATCTCGCGCTCCTCGGTTGGAGCTACGACGACCACACGGAGATCATGTCCATGGAAGAGCTGGTCGAGCGCTTCACGCTCGAACGTGTGGGATCGAGCCCGGCGATCTTCGACTACGCCAAGCTCGAGCACCTGAATGGCGTCTACTTGCGTGCGCTGTCGCCGGACGAGTACGCCGACGTGCTGGCTGCGCACTTGCGCGAGATCGGCTTCGAGGGAGACGAGGCGATGGTCAGGGCGGCCGCGCCGCTGGTCCAGGAGAAGATCGCGACCCTCGGCAAGTTCCCGGAATTCGCCGGTTTCCTGTTCCACCGGGTCGAGCCACCTCGGGAGCTCCTGGAGGGTGCCGAACCGATGCTCGAGGCTGCTCGGGAGGCCCTCGCAACCCTGGAGCCGTGGAACCGGGAATCGATCGAGTCTGAGCTCCGTGGCCTGGCCGAGCGCCTCGGCCTGAAACCCCGCGAGGCCTTTCAGCCCGTCCGAGTCGCTGCCACGGGGTCGAAGATCTCTCCCGGCCTCTTCGAGTCGATCGAGTTGCTCGGTCGCGAGGAGACGCTCGCCCGGCTCGACCTCGCCCTCGGCGCCGATGGCTAGGGTCGAAAGAGGACGAAGCCGCTCGCGAACAGAGCGAGACCGGCTGCCCAGACCGGCCACGCCGCGAGCACGGCTCCGGACGTAAAGAGGAGCGCTCCCACCACGACGAGCGTAGTCGCGGCGATCGCAGCGGCCGCCGATCCGTCCGCGGGCTCCGAAAAGGTGGCCGGCGCCTCGGAGCGGAGCGGGACGGAGAGACGCTCGAGCGCGCGCAGACGCGCGAGGCGAATCCGGAAGAGCGCGCCCCGCCACTCCGGGAGGGAGCGTTCGATCAGCTCGTCATCGCCGTCCGAAAGGCCCGCGGCGACCTGTGCGGTCGCGTCGCGCGCTTGCGCGAGCGAGTCGACGAGCTCTTCGTGGATCACCTCGGTCCCGCGCGGCGGCTCGATCCCGAGCGCGAGCTCCGACGCCGTGTGCAGCGCGTATTGGAGCGGCGGCAATTCGTCGAGGGCATCCTCGCGGGCGATGTGGGGCCCGGCCTCGGCGATTCGCTCGAGGTGCTGGAGGGCCTCCGCGAGGCCCTCCCAGAGATCGGCGACCGCAGCTGCGTAGTCCCGCCGCTCGGTGCTCCTGAGCGTCCTCTCCATGAGCCCGCGATCATACCCTCGTTTGACGGGCGATCGTGCGCGCGTGCAGGCCAATTACCGAGTATCTACACTCGACGCATGGGGCGGGAGGGGCAGAAGACGATACTTGTCGCAGACGACGATCCTGCCCTCAGGATGCTCTGCAGCATCAACCTGGGCTTCGAGGGCTACCGCGTCATCGAAGCGACGAATGCGGCGGAGATCGACGAGGCCCTCGCACGCGAGCCGGTCTCGCTCATCCTGCTCGACATCCGCCTCGGAGCGGACAACGGGCTTGACGTGGCCCAGCGACTGCGGGAGACGCACCCCCACCTGGCGATAGCCTTCTTCACCGGCAGCGTTCGCGTGGCCGAGGAAGACGCCTCGCTGGCCGACGGCATATTGCCGAAGCCGTTCACCCTGGAGGCGTTGGGGGAGATCGCGCACCGGCTGGCTCCGGGGCGGCCGCTGCCTCAGCCCTAGCCGCTTCGTTATCCGCTTGCACCCGCGAGCGCCAGCGAAGCGTCCCGAGCATCAGCGCGATCGCACCGAAGCCCACCACGACGTTCGCGAGCACTGTGGCGACCTGCATGCCGACGCTGAAGGAAAGCAGCGCGCTCGTGCTTCCGCTGCCCGCGAGGGCGAAGACGAGAACTGCTTGTTGGGCACCGGCTCCGCCCGGCGTGAACGGTAGGAGGGTCGAGAGGCTCTGCACGACTAGAACGGTGAGAGCTGTTCCGAAGGTCGCCTCGATGTGGAACGCCCGCAAGAAGAAGTAGACGCCTGCGAACCGTGCCAGCCAGCTCGCCGCCTGCCAGGAGATGACACCGCGAACGAAGGCTTCGCGGTCCTTGAGCACCACGAACCCGAGGGCGAGCTTCTCTCGCAGCGCATCGACGTGGGTGGACGCCCAGCCGGCCAAAAGGACCGCAGCTGCAAGCAGGACGCAGCCGATGAACGCTGCCGCCGTCGGATGCTCGATCGCGAACCTCCAGTCGAAAGCGGGAAGGCGGGGCAGGTCCGGGACGCCCGGGAGGACGCCCTGCTGGATCGCCCAGATGAGAAGGCTTCCAGCCACAACCGCATCGAAGAGCGTCTCGACGAGCAGGGTGGATCCGAGCGTCGGGTAGGTCGATCCCCTGACTCGCCGCTTCAGGAGATAGAGCTTCACCAGATCGCCGCCGCGAGCGGGCGTGATGGAGTTCACGCCCACCCCGGCGACGTAGGCGCCGAAGACGTCGCGGTATCGAACGCGCGTGTCCGGATAGGAGGCGCGCAGAATGTTCTGCCACGCGCGCACGCGGAAGACGAGCTTCAGGAGATGCAGCGCGACCGCGAGGATGAGCGCCGTCCACGACACGGCCGCCAGATGGCTGAAGAAGGCCTAGCACGCGTCGACGAATGCCCGAACATCGTCCATGCACCGACGATAGCGCGGTGGCCCGGA
>DATHAG010000216.1:0-17959 GCA_035296825.1 Gaiellaceae bacterium
CATCCGGGCGAGCGGCTCGGGGGTTCGGATGCCTGCCACGACGTCTTCGCCCTGGGCGTTTGTCAGGAACTCGCCCCAGAGGCCGGGCTCGCCGGTTGACGGGTCGCGCGTGAAGCAGACACCGGTGCCAGAGCTGTCGCCTTTGTTTCCGAACACCATCTGGACGACGTTCACGGCCGTCCCAAGGTCGTCGGGGATGTCGTTGGCGCGCCGGTACACCTGCGCGCGCGGGGTCTCCCAGGAGTCGAAGACGGCGCGGACCGCACGCTCGAGCTGCTCTCCAGGCTCCTGCGGAAAGTCGCCACCCGTGCCGTCCCGGTAGATCTCCTTGAAGCGTCCCACGAGCTCTCGCAGGTCGTCTCCGGAAAGGTCGACGTCCTGGCGCACTCGGCGAGTGTCTTTCAGCGTGGTAAGCGCTTCCTCGAAGTCCGGGGCCGACACGTTGTCGACGACCTCGCCGTACATCTGGAGGAGCCTCCGGTATGCGTCATAGGCGAAGCGCGGGTTCCCGGTCGTAGCGGCGAGGCCCTCGACTGCCTCGTCGTTCAGGCCGAGATTCAAGATCGTGTCCATCATCCCGGGCATCGAGACGGCGGCGCCGGAGCGAACCGAGACGAGCAGCGGATCGCGCCGGTCGCCAAGGCGCTTGCCGGTGGCCTCTTCGAGGTGTGCGAGGTGCTCGTCGATCTCGTCCCCCAACCCTCCAGGAAGCTCCTTGCCGGCCCGCATGTACTCGACGCACGCTTGTGTCGTGACCGTGAACCCTGCCGGAACGGGAATCCCGAGCGTCGTCATCTCGGCAAGCCCAGCTCCCTTTCCACCCAGCAGCTCGCGGCCGAGCTCGGCGCCTTCGGCGAAGTCGTAGACGTAGCGAGTCATGGGCGTTCGGGATCTTTCCACACTCGGGAAGACGCTAAGCGGGCGGCGCGGGGCTCCGGCCGCGCTCCGAGAGCCACGCGACCAGGCGGATCCCCATCCAGACCGGCGTCAGAATCACGTAGAAGACGAAGAGACCGAGGGCGAGGAGTACGCCCCAGAAGGGCCAGTAGAACCATGGAACGGGTCGCTTCGCGCCTGCGGGCGGAGGGATGGCTCTTCCGCTCATGCAGGGGCTGCCATGGCGCGCTCCTGCACGATCCGGATGATTCGATGTGCCGTCTCCTCGATCGCGAGGTTCGAGACCTCGATGATGGGACAACCGAGCCGCTTGTGGATCTCCCCTGCGTACTCGAGTTCGTCGTAGACATCCGCGAGCGCTGCGTACTTGGCCTTCCGGCCGCGCATGTGACGGACGCGCTCGACGCGGATCTCGGCCAGGGTCTCCGCTCCGATGGTAAGTCCGACCACGCGACCCGGCTCTACCTCCCAGAGCTCCTTCGGCGGGTCGATTCCCATGACGATCGGGACGTTCGCCGCCTTATAGCCGAGGTATCCGAGGTAGATGGAGAGCGGCGTCTTCGAGCTCCTGGAGACCCCGACCAGGACGATGTCCGCGTCCTTCAACCCGTGGGCGCCGGCCCCATCGTCGAAGCGAACGGCGAACTCGATCGCAGCCATGCGCTTGAAGTAGCTCGAGTCGAGCTTCGGCGGCGCACCCGCCTCCATCTTCGCCGGTAGGCCCGAGACCTTCGCCACGGCCTCGATCGGGTGGCCGAGCAAGTCGCAGTAGTGAAGCTTGTAGCGGCGGCAGAGCATTCGCATGAGCTCCCGATAGCCGGTCTCCACCAGCGTGTAGACGACGACCGCGCGACGGCCGCGGGCCCGAGCCGCCGCGAGGTGGACGTCGTCGGCGCTCGTAATTCTCGGATGGCGGACGACTTCGATCGTCAGGTCGGGGAACTGCCGCTCGACGGCTTGGACGACCCGGGTGGCGGTCTCGCCGGTGGCGTCGGAGATGACGTGGAGCTCCACGATGTCGGTCACGCCGAAACCCTAGCGAGGGATCTGCGAGAGATCGCCGAGGGCGCCGACTGCGTCCCTGACGTCCAAGAGAAGCCGCAGGCGGTTCGCCCGAACAGCGTCGTCCCTGGCCATGACGTGCACCTCGTCGAAGAACCTGTCGACGGGCGGGCCGAGCTCGGACGCGGCTTCGAGTGCCGCGCCGAACTCTCGTGCCTGCACAGCGGCATCGATGCGCGGGCCGGCTTCCGCCAGCGTCTCGAGGAGTGCCCGCTCGGCAGGCTCGGCGACAAGCCCGGGATCGATCGCCGGCGCGGCCCCACTCGCCTTGCCGGCAAGGCTGTTCGCCCGGTCGAAGGCCGTGTATGCACGGGCGAAAGCTTGCGAGCCCGCGTCCGCAGCCAGTGCCCGCGCCAATCGCGCTACGGCTCCCAGCTCGGTCAGGGCCGAGCGCCTGGCGGCGCGCACGAACTCGACCGGCACGTCGAGAAGTCCCTCGAGCCGCTCCAGCACGAACTCGGGCACGTCGGAGGCATCGTCGGTCACCTCCGCGCCCTGTCCCGTCAGGAGCTCGAGGTCACGGGCGACGAGGCGGGCCAGATCGATCTCGAGCTCGCCGTCGACCGCGAGGCGGGAAAGCCCGATCGCCGCTCGGCGCAATCCGTATGGGTCGCGGGAGCCCGTGGGGCGCTCTCCGAGCGCGAAGGCGACTGTGAGGTTGTCGATCTTGTCGGCCGCAGAGAGCACGCGTCCGGCCGCCGTTTCCGGCAGCGGGCCGCCCGCCTGGTCCGGAAGGTAGTGCTCGGCGATGGCCGCTGCTACGCCTTCCGGCACTCCGGCGAGGCGGGCGTACTCTCCACCGATGAACCCTTCGAGCTCCGGGAACTCGTGCACCATCGTCGAGGCCTGGTCGGCCTTGGCCAGGCGGGCGGCCTCTCCGGACGCATCGCCGCCCCCCAGGAGGTCGCAGAGCTCACGGAGCCTGACGGCCTTGTCGGCGAACGTTCCCGCCCGCGCGTGGAAGGTGATCGCGTCGAGCTGCGCCGCCATGGCTTCGATCCCCACCTGGACGTCCCTCTCATAGGAGAACGTCGCGTCGTCGAGGCGTCCCTCCAGCACGCGCTCGTTCCCGGCCCGCACGACCTCGGGGTCGCCGCCGTTCGCGACGAAGGCGAAGCGCGCGCCGCCGAGTGGGAAGTAGCGCTGGTGGGACTGCATTGCCGTCACGATCACCCGCTGGGGCAGTTCGAGAAAGCGATCGCCGAAGCTTCCAGCGAGGACGAGCGGCGACTCGACGAGGTACACCACCTCGTCCAGAACCCTGGCCGGGTCGCTCCACTCGCCGATCGCGTCGAGGCCCTCGACGATCAACCGACGCCGCTCAGCGGACTCGGGCTCGACGTGCGCCTCGCGCAGAACCGCCTCGTACGCCGAGGCCTCTGGGATCTCAACCGGGCCCGAGGCGAAGCGATGGCCGTACGAGACGTCGCCCGAGAGGATCGCCTCCGGGCCGACTGTGATCGTCTCCGCGTCCAGCTTGGCGCAGATCCACCTGATCGGCCGCGGGAAGCGGATGTCGAGCTCCCGGTCCCAGGTCATCGTCTTGCCGGCGGCTAGGCCTTCGACGACCTGCCAGAGCCGGTCGCCGAGCGGGGGCGGCGACTGGCGGCCCCAGACGTAGTCGTCGCGGACGGTCAACTCCTCGACGCCGATGCCCAGCCCGCGAGCGAACCCTTCCGCGGCCTGCGTCGGCTTATCGTCTTTGAAAGCGATCCCTGTCCCGGGCCCTCGCTTCTCCTCGCCCGCTGCGTTCGGCTCGAAGCCCTGCACGAGGAGAGTCAGCCGCCTTGGCCCGACCAGTACCTTGCCTTCCCCACCGAAGGCCGGGAGCCACCGGTCGCGAAGCTCCTCCTCGGCCCAGCTGCAGAACTCCGCGGGGAGCTCCTCACAGCCGATCTCAAGCAGCAGCGTGCTCAAGGGGCGGGTGTCGATGCTCGAGGTAGACCTGGGCGACCCGGCGGGCGAGAACACGGACGCGTGCGATGTAGCCGGCCCGCTCGGTTACGGAGATCGCGCCGCGCGCATCGAGGAGGTTGAACGTATGCGAGCACTTGAGGACCTGGTCGTAGGCCGGAATCGGGAGCTCGCGGTCGAGGAGGTGCCGACACTCGGCCTCGTGCTCGGCGAAGCGGCGTGTGAGGACGTCGACGGGGGCATGCTCGAAGTTGTAGATGGACCACTGTCGCTCGTTCTCGCGGTAGACATCCCCCCAGGTCACTCCGGGCGCCCACACGAGCTCGAACGCGGTCTGCTTACTCTGGAGAAACAACGCGAGCCTTTCGAGGCCGTAAGTAATTTCCGCCGGGATCAGATCGAGCTCGAGGCCGCCCAGCTGCTGGAAGTACGTGAACTGCGTTACCTCCATGCCGTCGATCCAGACCTCCCAGCCCAGCCCCCAGGCGCCGAGGGTTGGCCCTTCCCAGTCGTCCTCGACGAGGCGGACGTCGTGCTTTACGGTGTCGATCCCGAGCGCCCGGAGCGAGTCGAAGTAGAGGTCGAGGACGTTCTCGGGCGCTGGCTTCAGGACGACCTGATACTGGAAGTAGTGCTGGAATCGGTACGGGTTCTCGCCGTAGCGCCCATCCGAGGGCCGGATCGAGGGCTCCACGTAGGCGGTCTTCCACGGTTGGGGCCCGAGGGAGCGGAGGAAGGTCGCCGGATTGAAGGTGCCCGCGCCGACTTCGGTGTGGTACGGCTGGAGGAGAACGCAACCCTGGTTGGCCCAGTAGCGCTCGAGGGTCAGGATCGTCTCCTGGTAGGTCGGTGCGCTCATGGGGCGATCCTACGGTTCAGGCCCGCTGGGCGAGCGTGCGGAGGCGAAAGCCGCCGTGGAACTCGTACGACGACTCGATCACGCGCAGGCACTCGCGCAGGCCGCGCGGAGTCCCCCTGGCTTCTGCCGCCTCGGCGAGCGGGCGCTCCAGGAGGCCCCGCATCCCCTCGAAGCCCTCGGCCGAGATCGGAATGGAGCCGGCCTCGCAGGAGGCGCAGACGGCTCCGCCCGCCTGCGGTGAGAAGCCGACGAGCCCCGCCTCCTCTCCGCACGAGGCGCAGCCGGCGAGGTGCGGGAGGTAGCCGGCGAGCCAGAGGAGCTTGAGCTGGAAGGAGAGAACGAGCGGGTCGAGGGAGGGCTGGGCGGGAAGCCGCGCCTCGACCGTGTCCAGCAAGTCGAGAAAGCGGGTCAGAGCGTGAAAAGCACGCGCGTTCGCGTCTCCTTCGAGGAAGAGGCGTAACACCGCCTCGAGGCCGATGTGGCCGACCGCGAGCCGGTAGCCGTCTGTGCGGCTCAGATCGTGGGGACGGATGAGGTCGACGCCGGTCACGGTGTGGAGCTCCCCCCTCCCCTCGTGCAGCATCGCCTCGACGTGGCTGAAGGGCTCGAGCCGGCCCCCGAAGCGGGACTTCGTCTTGCGTGCTCCCTTGGCGATCGCTCCGGCGCGGCCGCGCTCGAGCGTGAAGAGATGGAGGACGCGGTCGGCCTCGCCGTAGCGAATCGACCGCAGGACGACGGCCTCGGTCTTCCACGAGCGCGGCACAGAGCCAGTCTAGAGAGGACGTGGGAAGTCGCCCGGTTCTGGGTATGTTGAAAGTCGGGATGCCACGAATCAAGATGTACACCACCGCCTGGTGCGGCTACTGCCATAGGGCGAGGGCGCTCCTGAACCAGAAGGGCCTCGCCTACGAGGAGATCCGGGTGGACGACCAGCCGGACTTCCGGGCACGCCTCCAGGAGCGGACCGGTGGCTGGACGGTTCCCCAGATCCTGATCGACGATCGCCCCATCGGCGGCTACAGCGAGCTCTGGCAGCTCGACCGCGCCGGCGCCCTCGACGACCTCGCTGCTTAGCCTCTAGCTCCCGCTTGACGGCCGGTAGGCTCGCGCGCCGTGGCGGACGACCAACTTCCCCGGGACGAGCTGCCGCCGGGCGTCGACCGGCCCGGTCTGCGGAGCCGCTTCGCGCGCGTCGCCGTTGACACGCGCCCGTTGCGCGAGTCCAGGAACTTCCGCCTGCTCTGGACTGGCCAGGCGGTGTCCTACATCGGCAGCCAGATCACGCTGGTCGCGATTCCGTTCCAGGTCTACGAGCTCACGGGCTCGACGCTCGCTGTCGGCCTCATCAGCCTCTTCGAGCTCGTGCCGCTCCTCGCGTTTGCGCTCGTCGGAGGCGCGATCGCAGACGCCACCGACCGGCGCCGCCTCATCCTCCTGACGGAGATCGGCTTCATGGCCGTCACGGGCGGGCTCGTCGTGAACGCGCTCCTCCCTGAGCCACGCGTCTGGATCCTCTACGTCCTCGCGGCGCTGAGCGTCGCCTGCTGGAGTCTCGGTGCTCCCGCGATGCGGTCGCTGGTCCCACTGCTCGTCACGGAAGAGCAGATTCCGGCGGCGATGGCGCTCGAGGGGATCTACGGCAACCTCGGCGCAGTCGCGGGGCCGGCCATCGGCGGCATCTTGATCGCGACGATCGGGCTTCCGCTCACCTACGGGCTTGACGTCCTGACGTTCGCCGCCTCGCTCGCGACCGTCTGGGCGCTTCCGCGCTTCCCGCCTGTTCCCGACGCCGACCGGCCCGGGCTCAAGTCGATGCTCCAGGGGCTCCGCTTCGTCCGAAGCCGCAAGGTGCTGCTCGGAATCTTCCTCGTCGACACGAACGCAATGATCTTCGGGATGCCGAGTGCCCTCTTCCCCGCCGTTGCCGACCGCCAATTCGACGCCGGAGCCGAGGTGGTCGGTTTCCTGTACGCGGCTCCTTATGCGGGCGCCCTGGTCGCCTCGTTGCTATCGGGCTGGATGGCGCAGATTCACCGTCAGGGTGTCGCGGTCGCAGTCGCGGCGGCGTGCTGGGGGCTGGCGCTGATCGGTTTCGGCCTGGCGTCTGCGCTCTGGCTGGCGCTCTTCATGCTGGCCCTCGCCGGCGCCGCGGACATGGTGAGCGCCATCTTTCGGAGCACGATCCTCTTCGCGGCGACGCCAGAGGGAATGCGGGGCCGGATCCTTGGCATCGAGCTGGTGCAGGTGGCCGGAGCCCCGACGCTCGGGAACCTCGAGGCGGGCGTCGTCGCGGCGCTCACGAGCATCCGCACATCGATCGTCTCGGGCGGGATTCTCTGCATCGCCGGAACCGCAGTTGCCTGCCTCGCCATCCCGCAACTCATTCGCTACGACTCGCGCGAGCCGGAGCGTTAAGTTCAGAGCGCCTGGCAGTTGCCGCAGAACCACGTCCCGCGGCCGCCGACTCGGATCTTCTCGATCGGCGCTCCGCACCTGTCACACGCCTTCCCGACGCGCCCGTAGACCTTGAAGGCGTGTTGCATCCGGCCCTCGCGCCCCTGTGAGTCGCGGTAGTCGGAGAGCGTCGCCCCCTGGCGCTCGATGCCGCGGCGAAGGGCCTTGCGGACCGCCCCGTGCAACTCAGAGACCTCCTCGGGCGTCAGCTCGCCGGCCGGCCGGAGCGGATGGATGCGCGCGAACCAGAGCGCCTCGTCCGCGTAGATGTTCCCAACACCCGCCACCGACCGCTGGTCGAGGAGCGCCGACTTGATGGGTGCGCGGCGCCCGGCGAGCCCCTTCCCGAAAACGGCTGTGGTGAAGGCTCGCTCGAGCGGCTCGCCTCCGATCCTGGCATCAAGGTACTCCTCGAGCTCCCCCGGCTCCAGCAGGAGCCACGTCCCGAACCGGCGCACGTCGCGGTAAGAGACGTCGGAGCCGTCGTCCAGCGTGACCAGGGCCCGCCGGTGCCGCTCCCCATTCGCCGTCGCGGGATGCTGAAAGCCGCCCGTCATCCGGAGGTGGACGACGAGGTGGCGGCCGCTCTCGAACTCGAAGATCAGGTACTTCCCGCGCCGGCGGAGATCCCGGACGACTTCTCCTTCAAGCGCCGACGCGACCAGCTCGGGAGGCTCGGGCCGGGTCAGCCGCGGGTCCTCGATGGACACCGATTCGAAGCGGCGGCCGACGAGGCCCGGCGCCAGTCGCGACCGGATCGTCTCGACTTCAGGAAGCTCAGGCATGGGTGTCAGCCTAGCCTTGGAAAGGGGCCCTAGCGCAGCACCTCGAGGACGATGGGCACCTGCGGAGGCGCCTCGTCCGCAACCCGGTAGCAGGCCGCCACTTCGTCCACCGCTGCGGCCGCACCCGCTTCGTCTGCGGCATGGACCTCCGCGACGGGGTCGCCCTTTTCAACCCTGTCCCCGCGCTTCACACGGCAGACAACACCCACCCGATGATCGATCCCGTCGTCCTTCGCCGCGCGACCCGCGCCGAGGTGGAGAGCCGCGACGCCGACGGCCGTCGCCGCGATCCGCTCGACGTAGCCGCTGCGCGGCGCGGGCACGGACCGGACGACCGGTGCGAGCGGGAGCGCTTCGACACTCGAGTCGCCTCCCTGGGCGCGGATCCAGGTCTCGTAGCGCTCGAGCGCGGCACCGGAGGAGACTGTCTCTTCGGCCCGCCGGCGACCCTCCTCTTCGTCGACTCCGAGGTCAGAGAGGGCCAGCAGGTTGCCGCAGGCACCGAGCGCGAGGTCGGTCAGGTCGGGCGGGCCCTCGCCGCGAAGCGTCTCGACGGCCTCGCGGACCTCCAGAGAGTTCCCGACCGCGTGGCCGAGGGGCTGATCCATGTCCGTCAGCTCGCAGACAACCTCGCGCCCTGCCTGCCGGCCAAGCTCGATCATCCCCTGTGCGAGCTCGCGTGCACGGTCGAGGCTCTTCATGAACGCACCGTCTCCGACCTTCACGTCCAGCACGATCGCGTCGGCGCCGGCGGCGATCTTCTTCGACATGATGCTGGACGCGATCAGCGGGACCGAGTCCACGGTCGCGGTCACGTCGCGAAGCGCGTAGAGGCGCTTGTCGGCGGGGACGAGGTCGGCCGTCTGGCCGATGATCGCGACGCCGATCTCCCGGACCTGCTGGACGAACGCCTCCCCGTCGAGCTCGATCGCGAAGCCCGGAATCGCCTCGAGCTTGTCGAGTGTTCCTCCCGTGTGCCCAAGGCCCCTGCCGCTCATCTTTGCGAAGGGGACGCCGCAGGCGGCTACGATCGGCCCGATCACGATCGAAGCCTTGTCCCCGACCCCGCCGGTCGAGTGCTTGTCGACAACCCGGCGGCCCAGCGAGCTGAGGTCGATCGTCTCCCCACTCGCCACCATCGCGTCAGTCAGAGCATGGGTCTCGACGTCGTCCAGTCCGCGGAAGAACACGGCCATCAGGAACGCGGACATCTGGTAGTCGGGCACCTCGTCCCGCACGTAGCCGAGGACGAGCTCGCGGACGTCTTCCGCCGCCAGAACCTCACCGTCGCGCTTGCGCTCGATCAGCTCCGCCGCGCGCATCAGGGAGGCTTCACGGCTCGACGATCGGAACGCCCGGAATGCCGCGAGGAGGAGCCTTGCCCCCGAACCACGCGTTCACGGTCGCACCCACGTCCGCGAACTCGCCGTTGTGCACCCGACCCGCGGCATTCTTGCCTTCCACGTAGGCCACGAGCATCGCATGCTCGCGGGAATGGTCGGTCGAGGGCGTCGTGGGGTCGCACCCGTGGTCGGACGTGATCACGAGGAGATCTCCGGGCCGCAGCGCATCGAGGAGATCCGCCAGGCGCCGGTCGAAGTCCTGCAGGCAGCGGTGGAAGTTCACCGGGTCGTTGCGGTGCCCCCAGAGCATGTCCGTCTCCACCAGGTTCGTGAAGATGATCCCGTCGTCGAGGCTGCGGAGGAGCTCTTCCGTGACCTTGATCCCCTCGCCGTTCGACTTGGTCGGGTTCGACTCGTCGATGTCGACCCCCGCGAAGATGTCGTGGATCTTCCCGACACCGTGCACGGTCGCGCCCGCGTCTCGCGCCAGCGTCAGGTAGTTCGGCTGCGGGGGCTTGAGCGACCAGTCGTGGCGATTCGGCGTTCGGGTGTAGTTGCCCGGCTCCCCCTCGAACGGCCGCGCGATCACCCGCCCGACCGCATGGGGGCCCGTGAGGATCTCGCGGGCCACCCCGCTGGCCTCGTACAACTCCTCGAGCGGAATCGTCTCCTCGTGCGCAGCAATCTGGAAGACCGAGTCTGCTGACGTGTACACGATCCATTTGCCCGTCTTCTGATGCTCTTCGCCGAGCTCCTGGATGATCTCGGTACCGGACGCCGGCTTGTTCGCGAGGACGCCCCGCCCCGTGCGGTGTGCGAACTCTTCGATGATGGACGAGGGAAAGCCGTGCGGATAGGTCGGCATCGCCACGGGGGTGATGATTCCCATGAGCTCCCAGTGGCCCGTGGTCGTGTCCTTGCCCTTCGACCGCTCCACGAGGCGGCCGGCGACCGCCGGGGCCCCAGGCTGCGGCGGGCAGCCCTCGAGTTCCTCCACGTTTCCGAGCCCGAGCGCCTCGAGATTGGGGAGGTCGAGCCCGCCCACCGCACGCGCGACGTTCCCGAGCGTGTCGGACCCCTCGTCCCCGTAGTCCCCGGCGTCGGGCAGCGCTCCCGCGCCGACCGCATCGAGCACGATCACGCACGCCCGCGGCATGCGGCTATTCTAGGGCCGGATGGACATCTTCCTTGGCATGCTCGGGATTCTCGTATGGGTTGTCGTCGTGATCGTCTTGGCGATGGCGGTCACGTGGGCCACGGTGAAAGCCTTCCCGGAACGCAAGTCCGAGGACGGCGCGCTTCCGAAGTCCTCCTAGACCGGCTCGAGCGGTAGGAGCTCGGAAAGCGCCAAGTACTCGAGGCCGTGCGCATCGGCGACGGCCTCGTACGTGACCTTGCCGTCCATCACGTTCACTCCGCCTGCGAGCGCGGGGTCGCGGGCGATCGCGTCGCGCACCCCAAAATCGGCAAGCGCCTCGGCGTATGGAAGAGTCACGTTTGTCAGCGCCTTGGTCGAGGTGACCGGCACGGCACCCGGCATGTTGGCGACGCAGTAGTGGACGATCCCGTCCACCTCGAAAACCGGGTCAGAGTGGGTGGTCGGATGCGAGGTCTCGAAGCACCCGCCCTGGTCGATCGCCACGTCCACGAGTACGGCGCCCGGTTTCATCGAGCCGAGCATGGAACGGGAGATGAGCTTCGGCGCCACGGCCCCTGGAATGAGGACGGCACCGACCACGAGGTCTGCGTCGGCGATGACCTCGTCGATCTGGAGCTGATTCGACATGGCGAGCGTGATGCGGCCGTCGAGCATCATCTCGAGATCGCGCATGCGCTCGACCGACTTGTCGAGCACCCAGACGTCCGCCTGCATGCCGACTGCGATCAGCGCTGCGTTGTACCCGACGATACCTCCCCCCAAGACCACCACCTTCGCGGGCGGCACGCCCGGCACTCCCCCGAGCAGGATCCCGCGGCCTCCCTGCGCCTTCTCGAGCGCCCACGAGCCCATCTGGGTCGCGAGCCGGCCGGCGACCTCGCTCATAGGCGCCAGGAGCGGGAGCCGATGGTCGTGCGTCTCGACCGTCTCGTAGGCGATGCACGTCGCCCCGCTCTCGATGAGAGCCTCCGTGAGCGGCCGGTCGGCAGCGAGATGGAGGTAAGTGAAGAGCACGAGCCCCTCGCGCAGGCGGCCGTACTCAGCGGGGAGCGGCTCCTTCACCTTCAGCACCATGTCGGAGGAGTCCCAGACCTCGTCGATGGACGTCATGCGGGCCCCCACCGCCTCGTAAGCCGCGTCGGCGAAGGAGCTCCCCGCTCCTGCGCCGGCCTCGATGATCACCTCGTGGCCGCGCTGTACGAGCTCGCGTGCTCCGGCCGGCGTGAGCGCGACACGGTGTTCGTCGGGCTTGATCTCCTTAGCGACGCCGACCCTCATTGGCGCGCGAACGATACCCGCCTTGCCGCTGGCCATGCGGCCAACGACGCGCCGACCGTCTCGACGCTCGGCGTAATCTCCATAGCGCTAGTCTCCCCGCGTGCAGGCCTCACTCTTCGAGAACGACCGGTTCTTGGTCGACCAGCTTCTGCGGCCGATGGTAAACCTCTACACGGTCTCGACTCTCGGCCCGGACGGCAAGTCCGCGGGCAAGACGGTGGCGTTCGCGCGCCAGAAGCGGATGGCTCTCAAGGAGGACCTGCGGTTTTTCGCCGACGACTCGGAGACGGAGGAGGTCTTCCGGCTGAAAGCGCGACGCGTCGTCGAGATCGGGGGTCGCTACGAAGTAACGCAGCCGTCAGGCGAGCGGATCGGCATCCTCGAGAAACGTTTCAAGCAATCGCTGATCCGCTCCACCTGGTCGATCCTCGACGCATCCGAGGACCAGATCGCCTGGGCACGCGAGCGCAACGCCTACATCGCGATCATCCGGCGCATCAAGGACCTCGTCCCGTACGGAGAGACGATCCCCATCCCTTACCACTTCACCTTCCTCCGGGGTGAGCGCGAGATCGGGGAGGTCACAAGGGTGCTCGGGCTTCGGGACAAGTACATCCTCGACCTCTCCCCGGACGCGGAGCGCACACTCGACCGCCGGCTCGCGATCGCGCTCGCGGTCGGGCTCGACGCCTTCCAGGCGCGCTAGGAGGGCTCGGCCAAACGCTTGCGCGCGAGCCGTCCGGCGGCGAACGCGGCCGCGAAAAACCACGGATCGTCGGCCGGACCGCGCCGCATATGGAGGAGCGGCAGGCTCGCGCAAACCTCCTGCCAGCCGTCAACCGGCACCGGCACGGCCTCGTCGATGGGCGTCGGGGATCCCTCCGCGTCGGGCCAGGCCACGTCCACGGGCCCGGCGAGAGCAAGGACAGCTCGCAGGTGGTGCGAGACACCTTGATGCCGCTCGCGCTGGTCCGCTCCGGAGATCCTGGCGACCAGGATCGGAGAGCCGCCCAGGGCACGGGCGACGGCCGCGGAGATCGCGGCAGCGAGCCCACCGTGCCCGAAGGTGCTCGCTGTGCCGACGATTCCGGGCCCGATCCCGCAGACGACTGCTTCGAAACCTTCCTCGGCGCACCAGGCAAGCGCCGAGGCCGGCGTGACGCACGCGACGTCCCCGTCCAAGCACGCTCCCACGGCCACGGTGGTCTCGAGCAGGCCGTGGCCCTTGAGTGCCCGCACGGTGTCGGAGAGGGAGACAGGAAGCGCACCACCCTGGAGTTGCACGAACGCGACCCGGACGCTCGGTCCGATTCCGGCGCACACCGGTGCGAGCTGGCTGTGCAGCGAGCAGCAGACCACAGGGAGCCCGCCGAGCTGCTCTGCGCCTCCGCCCTCCTCCTCCGCATGCCGCACCGAGTGCTGGAGGGATGTGTACGGAAGCTTCATCACGTGGGCGCCGGAGGCCGGGGCGAGGCCGAGGCCGCGCGTGAGGTTGACGTGCAGGATGTCGAACCCGCCGGAGCCGAGTCGGAGCTCGACCGCCTCAACGTTCACGACGACGTCGTCACCAAGGCCGACGGGGCCGGTCAGGCGCGGATAGGCGATGCAGGGACGTCCGTCCACCTCGAGCCGGACCAGGCCCTCAACCCGCTCGTTGATTGCGGTGACGCTGCCGCGCCGGAGGCTAAGCACGCTGCGCCGCGTCGACGAGCTCGAGAGTCACGTCGACCATGCTTTCGAGGTCGGCAACCGCGATGTGCTCGTCAGCGCTGTGGATCCGAGTCATTCCGTTGGCGAGGTTCGCGCAGGGAATCCCCTGTGCGTTGAACACGTTCGCGTCCGCGCCTCCGCCCGCCTGAATGCCCGACGGCGTGTATCCGGCGCGCTCGAGTGCGTCGAAGGCGAGCCTGACGGTCGGATCGTCCGCCTCGAATCGGTAGCCGCGGTACTTCTCCTCGAGCGCAGTCTCGAGCTCGCACTCGGCTACTTCAGCCGCAAACGCGCAGGAGTCCACCATCTCCTGGACGACGCCTGCGAGCTTCTGCTCGCTCTGGGAGCGGACCTCGGCAACGACCGCACAACGGTCGGGCACGATGTTCCTGGCGGTCCCCCCGAGGATCTCGCCCACGTTCGCCGTCGTCTCGTCGTCGATCCGGCCGAGCCTGAAGTCTGAGATCGCGCGCGCTGCGGCCAGGATCGCGGACCGTCCCTCCTCCGGATGCATTCCCGCGTGTGCGGCACGACCTTTGAAGACCACGTCGAGGGCCGTCGAGTACGGAGCCTGAATGACGACCTCACCGATCGGGCCCGCGTGGTCGAACACGTAGCCTGTCCGGGCGGCAAGCGTCGAGGCGTCGAACGCCTTGGCTCCCTCGAGCCCGGTTTCCTCCTTCGGCGTGAAGAGAAGCTCGACGCCGGCGTGCGGGCGGCCGATCTCGACAATCCGCCTGGCAGCGTCGAGCATGACGGCGACGGCGGCCTTGTTGTCGGCTCCGAGAATCGTGTTCCGGGCGTTCCGGACCAGCCCTTCCTCGACGACGGGCTCAATGGCGTCGGTCGCCGGCACCGTGTCCAGGTGCGCGCAGAGGAAGATCGGGAGACCGCCGCCGTTCGTGGCGTCGAGCCGCGTGAGCATGTTCCCCATCGTCGACCCGATCGTGGCTCCGGCGTCGTCTTCCTGCACGGAGAGGCCGAGCTCGCCCAGGTAGTCGGCCACGCGATCGGCCACCTCACGCTCCTCTCCCGGGGGGCTCGAGATCGCCGCGAGGTCCGTGAAGAGGGTCAGAACGTCGGGAAGCGCCACCGGTCGATTCTAGGCGCGTGGGCCCAGGCAGGGCCGCAGATCTAGGCGACGGTCGCCGTGACCGAGGCGGTCTCCGAGCGCCTGGCGCGCTCGAGTGCGGCTCCCACGAAGTCGCGGAAGAGCGGTGCGGGACGCGTCGGCCGGGACTTGAACTCTGGATGGAACTGACTTGCGACGAACCACGGGTGGTCGCGGAGCTCGACCACTTCGACGAGCCGGCCTTCCTGATACGTCCCCGAGACGACAAGCCCCGCCTCGACGAGACGCGGCCGGAAATGGTTGTTGACCTCATAGCGGTGCCGATGGCGCTCGTGCACCACAGGCTCGTCGTAGGCAGCCCAGGCATGTGTTCCCTCGACGAGGTCGACCGACTGGGCGCCTAGCCGCATGGTGCCGCCCAAATCCTCGATCTCCTTTTGCTCTGGAAGCAGGTCGATCACCGGGTACGGCGTCTCCGGGTCCATCTCCGTGGAGTTCGCACCCTCGAAACCGACGACATGGCGAGCGAAGTCCGAGACGGCCACGTGCATGCCGAGACAGATGCCGAGGTACGGGATCTCCCGCTCCCGCGCCACCCGGCACGCGAGGATCTTCCCTTCCCAGCCGCGTGAGCCGAACCCGCCGGGGACGAGGACGCCGTGGGCGCGCTCGAGCTCGGCCGCGGCCTCCTCGACGCTCATGCCCTCGGCGTCGACCCAACGGACCCGCACGTTGGTGCCGTGGTGGATGCCCGCGTGCTTTAGCGCCTCGTGCACCGAGAGGTACGCGTCCTGAAGCTTCACGTACTTCCCAACGAGGGCGATCTCGATCTCGCCGCGCCGCTGCCCGATCCGGGTCACGAGCTCGTCCCACTCGCCGAGGTCGGCTTCCCCGTCAGGCAGGCCCAGCTTGTCGCAGACGAGCGCATCGAGACCTTCCTCGCGCAGCCGCTGCGGCACGAGATACACGTCGCTCACGTCCTCGTTCATGATCACGGCCTTCGAGTCGACGTCGGCGAAGAGCGCGATCTTCTCCCGGATCTCGTGCGAGAGGATTTCCGCCGAGCGGCAGACGACGATATCCGGATGGATACCGATACGGCGCAGCTCGTTGACCGAATGCTGGGTCGGCTTTGTCTTCAGCTCGCCTGCGGTCTCGATGAAGGGCACAAAGGTCACATGGAGGTAGAGGACGTTCTCTGCCCCCGCCTCCCGCCGGAACTGGCGGATTGCCTCGAGAAACGGCAGCGACTCGATGTCGCCGACCGTCCCGCCGATCTCCGAGATGACCACGTCGGCGTCGCTCGAGGCGCCGATCCGGCGGATCCGGTCCTTGATCTCGTTCGTGATGTGCGGGATCACCTGGACCGTCGAGCCCAGGTACTCACCCTTGCGCTCTTTCCGGATCACCGCGTACCAGACCGACCCGGAGGTGTGGTTGGCGTTCCGCGAGAGGTTCTCGTCGACGAAGCGCTCGTAGTGCCCGATGTCGAGGTCGGTCTCGGCGCCATCCTCGGTCACGAACACCTCACCGTGCTGGAAGGGGCTCATCGTCCCCGGGTCGACGTTGATGTAGGGGTCGAACTTCTGAACCTGAACGCGCAGGCCGCGAGCTTTGAGGAGCCGGCCGAGGGACGCTGCGGTGATGCCCTTCCCGAGAGATGAGACCACCCCTCCCGTCACGAAGACGTACTTCGTCGGCCGGCGCGCCACTAGCGGCTCACCTCGGTCTCCCGAGACGGTCGATGCGCGCGAGCCAGGGTGTCGACTCGATCAGCCTCCCGAGAGATCGTCGTTCGCCGAGGACGTTCAGCGCGGCGAGCAATGCGATCGCCGGCCAGAGCGCTCGTCCTCGAAGCGAGGCCACGAGGCTCAAGCCTAGCACGGCCCCGAGGGCGTTCGATCCTGCGTCTCCGAGCATCATCCTCTCTCGCAGATCGTAGGGAACGAGCAGGACAGCCATGAGCGCGTAGCCCCCCTCCGGCAGGCCGCGGAAAAGGCTCACGCCGAGGAACGCTTTGAGGGCCCGGCCGGGCTTCGTGTCCAGCTGATTGAGAGCGTTGGCCGAGAGGCCGACGAGCAGGGATCCCCGCACGGAGCGGGTCGCAAGGGCTGCGACAGCAGGGATGCCGACCAGCTTCAAAACGCCGGTTGTCCTCCCCGCGCGCAGGTGCCCCGCGACGCCTCGCTCGGGGCCGCTCCAAAGGTCGTCCGCGAGTCCGATCGCCGTGATCGCGGCAACGGCGGCGCCGGTCCGCCTCGGAGCCCAGAGGCCGGGGAGAGCGACAGCCCAGCCCAGGAGCGGCAAGCGGAAGCCGCGATGGTTGACGCCGAGAGGTCCGGCCGCCAGGAGCGCGTCCACGAGCTGGCGACCCCGGTGCGCGAACCCCGCCGCGTCCCGGCCGGTCGCCCGGTGATCGAGGTCGAGTGGGATCTCCTCGAGGCGGAGGCCGGCCCGGAGCGCATCGATCGTCATCCGCGTCTCGCAGCCGAACCCGCCGGCGACCGGAAAGCACACGATCCGGGCCCGCTCACCCACGTAGCGCTGGCCGGAGAGCGGCTCCTCCGGGCGGAAGCCGGTCCGGAGGCGGATGAGGCCGGCCGCGACGCGCTTAGCAATTCCGAATCCTCCACCGGCCCGGTGCTCGAAGACGGCCACCGCGAGGTCGGCGTCGCTCTCGGCGAGCGGGGCTAGCGATCCGCGAAGATCCGCGTCGCAGAGCAGCAGCGGGCCCGGCGCTGCGGCGCGCTCGCCGGCCGAGAGCGCTTCCCCTTTTCCGGGCCGGCTCAGCCGGATCACGACTGCTCCCGCCTCATCCGCCCGCTCGGCCGTCTCGTCCGACGAGCCTCCAACCACCACGATCACCTCGGCGGAGGGAAAGTCCCGCCGGAGCTGAGCGACCGTGTCGCCGATCCGGCTCTCCTCGTTCCTGGCGGCAACGAGGACGCTCGAGACCCCGTTAGCCGCCAATCGGCTGCACGGGGACTGCGTCGACCGTGGGAACGATTCCGTCGGTGGCAGTGTCCTTGACGCCGTAGTTCCCAGGCTCGCTTCCGCTCAGGAGGAGCGCGAGGGCGAGCCGCCCCGCGGGAAGGTCGAGGTCGTCGACGCTCGAGACCCCGGCGTCGTTGAAGATCGGAACGGCAGAGCTCCGTGCCTCGACGTCGGATGTCTCGACCCCCACGACCGGCAGCGAGGCCGATTGGAGGCCCTGCAGGACTCCCTCGACGAACGCCTCGCTCGCACGATCGGAGGCGGTCGAGCTGTCCTCCGAGTCGGGAGCCCAGGAGTGGACAACGATCGCGCCGTCGACGGCCGGGATGGTCGTTCCGGACCGCTCTTCGACGAGCTCGCTCGAGATCTCGTCGAGCAACGGGGTATCCCCTTCCTCCATGAGCTCTTCACCGAGAGCCTGCCCGAGCCCCG
>DATHAG010000217.1:0-3122 GCA_035296825.1 Gaiellaceae bacterium
GCGATGATGATCGTCCAGTACCTGCTCGATGCGGGCGAGAGCATCGCGATTCCGGGAGTCGGAGCGCCGCGTACCGACTTCGGGGACGCAGCCGACCCGGTGCGGGTCGCGCTCGACCAGGAGCGGCATGTCACGGAACAGATCGTGGGGCTCGCGGGCCTCGCGCGAGAGGAGGGTGATCTCGTCGGGGAGCAGTTCCTCCACTGGTTCCTTCAGGAGCAGCGCGAGGAGGTCTCGAGCATGTCCGCCCTTCTGGCCGTGGTCGAGCGAGCGCAGGCCTCGAATGTCCTCCTCGTCGAGGAATATCTCGCCCGGGCGGATGGTGGCGGCCGCGAGGCAGAGGTCGGCGCCCCTCAGGCTGCCGGCGGTGCGCTCTAGGCCGCCCTAGCCGGCCAGCTCGGAGACGGCCTCCGCGAAGACCTCCGTATGGCGGTCGACGTCGGCTTCGGTCGTGTCCGGGCACATGAGAGCCATGTTGTGGAACGGGGTCATCAGGACTCCCCGGTTCATCGCAAAGAGGTGCAGGAAACGGTCGAGCTCGGCATCCGCCGCACCGGCCGCCTCGGCGCCCGTCCGTGCGCGCTCCGGACGCGGCCAGTACTCGACGCGGCAGCCGAGCCGCGTGACGCTCCAGGGAAGAGCATGCTCGGCGATGACTTCGGCGACGCCGGCCTCGAAGCGCTCTCCCAGCGAGATCATGCGCATGAACGCTTCCTCGGTCAGCACATCGGCGAGGGTCGCCCGGATGGCCGCGAGGGAGAGTACGTTTCCGGCAAGCGTTCCACCGATCCCGCCGACGTCTGTCTGCGGGGGCATCGCCGCGAGGATCCGATCCCTCACCGTCTCGCTGAAGCCGTACGCGGCCGCAGGGATGCCGCCGCCGATTGTCTTGCCGATCGTCAGGAAGTCGGGCTCGAGGTCGTACGCCCGCGTGTAGCCGCCCGGGCCCGCACAGATCGTGTGCGTCTCGTCGATCACGAGCAGCGTCCCGTGGCGCTTCGTCAGTTCCCTCAGAGCTTTGTGGTAGCCGGGCTCGGGGAGGACGATGCCGATGTTGGTCAGCGCCGGTTCGATCAGCACACAGGCAACGTCGCCCTGCGAGAGCTCGCGCTCCAGCCCGTCCAGGTCGTTGATCTCGACCGCCCGCGTCGTGACCTGAGGCTCGACCGGCGCTCCGATCGTGTGCGGGCGGAGCCTGAGGGCGCCTTCCTCGAGGACGACGAAGGTCTCGTCCACGGAACCGTGGTAGCACCAGGCGTGCACGAGCACTTTCGGTCTGCTCGTAATCTCGCGCGCGAGGCGGATCGTGAACCGGTTGGCGTCGGTGGCGGTCAGCGCGAACTGCCATGAGGGAAGTCCGAAGCGACGACTGAGCTCCTCGCCGCACCAGACCGCGTCCTCGCTCGGCAGCATGACGGTGATCCCGCGGCACACCTGTTTCCCGACGGCACTTGCAACGGCGGGAGGCGAATGCCCCGCCATCGCGCCGGTATCCCCAAGGCAAAAGTCGACGTACTCGTGGCCGTCCACATCCACGAAGCGTGCTCCCCGTGCCTCCGCGACGAAGAGTGGGTAGGCCCCGGCCCATTCCGTCATCCAGTGCATCGGGACGCCGGACAAGAGCGATCCCCGGGCTCGCTCGAAGAGCTCGCGCGAGCGGAGGTGCTCGTCCAAAAAGCGCGTTGCCTCCCGTTCCATTAGCTCGCGGAGCCGCGTGCGGTCGACGACGGCCTCTGTCATGCGGCGCTCGGCGCGATTCTGCTGCGAAGGCGTTGATCGAGCCGCACCGCCGTATCATGACGCGCGGCATGTTCTTCCGGCAGGTGCTGCACGAGGATCTCGGCTGCGCCTCCTACGTCGTCGCGGACGGGGGAGAGGCGGCGGTCATCGATCCGAAGTGGGAGGTCGAGGACTACCTCGCCCTGGCGGACGAGCACAGCTTCCAGATTACGCACATCCTGGAGACGCACACGCATGCCGACCACCTGTCCGGCCGCGGACGCCTTCGGTCTGCAACGGGAGCGGCCATCCATGTCTCCGATCGGGCCGGGGTCGAGTTCGAGCACGAGCCGCTCGCCGACGGTGACGCTTTACAGGTCGCCGGCGTCCGGATCGTCGCCCTCGCGACACCCGGCCACCGGCCGGATCACATGGCCTTCGTGATCGAGGACGGGTCTCGCTCCGGGGCGCCGTGGCTCGTGGTCACGGGTGACTCTCTCTTCGTCGGCGACCTTGCCCGACCGGACCTCGCCGTCGAGCCGGAAACGGGTGCACGCGACCTGTACCGCTCGGTCCGGCGGCTCCTCGAGTTCGAGGACTTCGCGGAGATCTGGCCCGGGCACATCGGCGGTTCCCTGTGCGGGGGCGCCGGCATGAGCGAGAAACCGGGGTCGACGATCGGCTTCGAGCGCCGCTTCAACCGCCTCGCTGGCATCCGGAACGAAGACGACTTCGTCAGGGAGCTGACCGGGAAGCTCGCACCGCAGCCGCCGAACTTCAAGCGCATCGTCGCTTTGAACCGGGGCCCGCTCCTCACCGAGGCTCATTTCCTCGAAGGGCTCACGCCACGCCGGGTGCAGGACCTCCTGGATCACGGCGGCACTCTTCTCGACGGGCGCGCGCCTCGTGAATTCGACGCCACGCACGCCCCCGGCGCGATCAACGTGACGATGGTTAAAGCCGCGGTGGGGACCCGTGCCGCTTGGGTAGTCGACCCCGAGAGCCACGTCGTCGTGTCGGCCGCGAGCGAGCCGGAAGCCCGCCGGCTCGGCCGCCTGCTGGAGGCGGTTGGCTTTCGTGCACTCCGCGGCTACCTTGCGGGCGGAGTCTCGGCCTGGGAGGAAGCCGGGCTCCCCGTCGAGACGACGTCCGCCGTCGACATCGCAGGCCTGGCCGAGCTGCTACGCAGCGGGGACGTTCGCCTGCTCGACGTCCGTGAGGACTACGAATGGGAGGAGGGCCACGTGGACGGCTCCATGCACATCCCGTATCACGAGCTTCGGGACGGGGCGCCGGCTGAGCTGGCCAACGGCGACGGCACTCGGATCGCGGTCGCCTGCTCGGCCGGGAACCGGAGCTCGATCGCGGCCTCCCTGCTGCGGCGGAGGGGTATCGACAACATC
>DATHAG010000218.1:0-3894 GCA_035296825.1 Gaiellaceae bacterium
GATCTCCGACGTAGCCGAGTACGGGGATCTCACCCGGGGGCCGGTAATGGTCGACGACCACGTGCGTGCCACGATGCGAAAGCTGCTCGAAGACATTCGCTCAGGCTCCTTCGCCCGCGAGCTGATCGCGGAGGAGGACGCCGGACGCCCGCGCTTCCAGGAGCTCCGCAAACAGGCCGCGGCCCACCAGGTCGAGGAGGTCGGGCGCGAGCTCAGGAGCCTCATGCAGCGGGAAGGAACCCCGGCACGTGAGCTCGGTTGACGTTCCGGTAGCGCTTCTCGGCTACGGCACGGTCGGCGCCGCCGTCAGCCGCCTTCTCGAGGACAACGCCGACGACATTGAGCGGGCCACGGGGCACCGGCTGCGCGTGGTGCGGGCGCTCGTACGGGACCTCGAGAAGGAGCGGGACTTTGCCGCTGCGCCCGGCGTTCTGACGACGCGCTTCGAAGACGTGCTCGAAGACGACTCGATCGCAGTCGTGGCTGAGGTGATGGGCGGCCTCGAGCCGACCGGGGAGTACGTCCTCTCGCTGCTTCGCTCCGGGAAGCCGGTCGTCTCGGCCAACAAGCAACTCGTTGCCCGGCGCGGGGCGGAGCTCTTCCACACGGCTTCCGAGGCCGGGGTCCAGCTTCGGTTCGAGGCGTCCGTCTGTGCTGCGATCCCCGTGATCAAGGTGCTCCGAGAGTCGCTCGTCGTCTCGAACGTCCACCGTGTCCTCGGAATCGTGAACGGGACGACGAACTTCATCCTCACCGAGATGGAGTCCGGCGCCCCCTACGATGAGACGCTCGCCGACGCCCAGCGGTTGGGGTACGCGGAGTCCGATCCGACCGAGGACGTCTCCGGCGCGGACGCCGCGGCGAAGATGGCGATCCTGGCCACGGTCGCCTTCGGCACTCGGGTCGAGCTTGCCGACGTCGCCTACGAGGGCATCGAAGGCATCAGGCCCGAGCACGTGACGGCGGCGCGCGAGCTCGATACCGTCGTCCGGCTCGTCGGCGCCGCCACGCTCGTCGGCGAAAGGGTCGACGTGCGCGTTCATCCGGCTTTGATCGACCGCCACCATCCGCTCGCCGCGGTCGAGGGAGCATTCAACGCGGTGATGCTCCAGGGCGACGCCATCCGCGAGATCACGCTCGAAGGCCCCGGGGCCGGTGGTCTCGAGACCGCGTCCGCGGTCGTGGCGGACATGGTCAGCGTCATCGGCACGACCGGCACCGGCTTTCTCCAGAACGACGCCTGCTGGCGCGAGCTCGAGCTGCTGCCGCCCGGAGAGCTCCGCTCCGCGTTCTACGTGCGGGTGGAGGTCGCGGACCGACCCGGCGTGCTGGCGCACGTCGCCGAGCGCCTCGCGGCCCACCAGGTCTCGATCGCCCGGCTCACGCAGCACCTCCTGGACGACGGCGCCGTGCTCGACATCGTCACCCACGAGGCCCCCGGCGGAAGCGTGTCTGCCGCCCTCGCCGATGTGGCAATGCTCGACGAGGTGCACGAACGGCCCGAGGCGATGCGCGTCATTTCGGACCGGGGCGTCTAGGTCTAGTCTGAGACCGCTTTGACGGTTCCCCTCGCCGACCGATATCGCGACCGCCTGCCGCTCTCCGACTCGACTCCCCTCGTGTCGCTTGGGGAGGGCTCGACTCCGCTCCTGCCGGCACCTCGGCTTTCGGAGCGGCTTGGGCTCGACATCCGTCTCAAGTGCGAGGGCGCGAACCCGACGGGCTCCTTCAAGGACCGCGGCATGACGATCGCGATCGCGAAGGCCTTGGAGGACGGCGCGGACGCGGTCGTCTGCGCCTCGACCGGAAACACGGCCGCGTCCGCCGCCGCCTACGCGGCCCGGGCGGGACTCTCCGCGGTCGTCCTTCAACCAGCCGGAGCGGTCGCCTCGGGAAAGCTGGCGCAGGCACGAGCGCTGGGTGTAAGGCTGCTCGAGGTGCAGGGCTCGTTCGACGACGCGCTCGACTCGGCCCGCGAGCTGGCTGGCCGGGGCACCTACGTGCTCGTGAACTCGCTGAACCCGTACCGTCTCGAGGGCCAGAAGACTGCAGCCTTCGAGATCGCGGAGGAGCTCGGCGGGGCACCGGACCTCGTCGCGCTCCCCTACGGCGGCGGCGGGAACACATGTGCCTATGCCAAGGGCTTCGCCGAGTGGGGAGCGGGCGAGCCGAGGCTTCTCGCGGTCCAGTCGGGCGACCGAGTGCAGACCCTTGCCTCCGCGATCCGCATCAGGGAGCCGGTTCACGCCGCCGGCGTGCTTGCGGCGATCGAGCGCTCTCATGGAAGCGTGGTCACCGTCTCCGACGACGAAATCCTCACCGCCTGGCGCTCCCTGGCGCGCGAGGAGGGCGTCTTTTGCGAGCCGGCCTCGGCGGCCGCCCTCGCCGGAGTCCAAGCGGCCGGGCTCGGGCCGGGCAAGCAGGTCGTCTGCGTGATCACGGGCCACGGCCTCAAAGACCCGGAAACCGCTGTTCGGGAGTCTCCGGCCGCCACGGCCGTCTATGCCGACGTCACCTCGATCGCCGAGGCTGCGGCATGACCGTCCCTCGCCTCCGGCTCGCAAAGGTCGGCCTGTGAGCATTCGTGTGCGCGCTCCGGCATCGACGGCGAACGTGGGACCCGGCTTCGATGCGGCGGCGATCGCCTTCGACCTCTGGAACGAGCTCGAGATCTCGGAGGCGAACGGCGCCGCCCCCGATTTCGGCCATCTGGGCGTCCGCGCTTTTGCGCGCGTGACCCCCGCGGAGCATTGGGCGTTCGAGTTCACGACCCGGATCCCCCGTGAGCGCGGGCTCGGCTCGAGCGCCTCCGTGATCGCACTCGGGCTCGTGGCTGGAACAGTGGCCGCCGGACGTGGGCCCGACCCCGAGGAGCTGCTCGCAGTCGGTATGAAGCTCGAAGGCCATCCGGACAATCTGGCTGCGGCGTTGGTTGGTGGCGTGTGCCTGACGTGGGCGGGGCGTATCGCTCGGATTGCGGACGACGTCCCGGCTGTCCCGATCGCGGTCGTCCCCGAGGAGACGCTCGCGACGTCTACGGCGCGAACCAGCCTTCCGAGCAGCGTTCCGCATCGCGACGCCGCCTTCACAGCTGGCCGGGCCACCCTGCTTGGCGCCGCTCTTGCGTCCGGCTCGGCCGATCTGCTCGCAGCGTCGCTTGCAGACCGGATCCACGAGCCCTACAGGGTTGCCCGCGCTCCCCTCCTTACGGCCGTCCGCGAACGGCTCCCGAGCGGGGCGCTCGGCGTCTCGCTCTCCGGCTCCGGCCCCTCGGTGATCGTCTGGGCGCGCCGAGAAGAGGCGGAGGGGTGCGCGGCAGAGCTTCGAGAGCGCTTCCCGGAGACCGACGTGATGCCGTTCGGAGTGGCCGCAGAGGGGGCAGGGCAGGTATGAGCGAGAACCCGTACGACCGCCGTTCCGACCCGGCGAAACGCCACAGCGCCGCGCTGACCGACGGGCCCGACCGCTCTCCCGCCCGGGCGATGCTCAAGGGGATCGGCTTTACGGACGACGACCTCGCCCGCCCGCTCGTCGGTGTCGCGACGACCTGGATCGAGACGATGCCGTGCAACTGGAACCAGCGGGAGCTCGCGCAGGACGTGAAGCGCGGGATCCGCGAGGCGGGCGGGATGCCCGTTGAGTTCAACACGATCTCGGTCTCTGACGGCGTCTCGATGGGGACGGAAGGCATGCGCGCCTCCCTCGTCTCACGCGACGTGATCGCAGACTCGATCGAGCTCGTGGCGCGGGGACACCTCTTTGACGGGCTCGTCTGCCTGGTCGGCTGCGACAAGACGATCCCGGCTGCAGCGATGGCGCTCGCACGCATGGACATCCCGGGCCTCGTGTTCTACAACGGCTCGATCGCGCCCGGCCAGTACGACGGCAAGGACG
>DATHAG010000219.1:0-3816 GCA_035296825.1 Gaiellaceae bacterium
CCGGCGAGCCCCCCGACGATCGCGGCGCGGCTGCTCTGCTCCATCAGCGTCACGGCCTCGAGGATGCAGCCCGGTTCGTAGATGAAGTTGTCGTCCTGGACGATCATCGCGTAGCGGCCGGTGGCCCTCTTCAGCCCGAGGTTGTTCGTCTTGACCTCGAAGATGTCCGGGGTCGTCAGGATCGTGACCGGGTAGTCGTCGCGTCCCTCGAAGAACCGCCGGGCGATTCCCTCCGAGTCATCGGTGCAGCCGTCGAGGATGAGGCAGAGGTCGACCGCGCCGTATGAGCGCAGTGCCCGGTCGAGCGGCTTCAGCAGGTCCTCCAGGATCCGCTCCTTGTTGTGCACGGGCAGCACCACGCTCACCTGCGGCCTCGGCTCGCCCGCGATCAGGTCGCCCACCGCCCGGTCGAGCTTTCGCTCGAACCCGCCGTGGAACTCGTCGTAGTACTCGTACGTCCATTCACGCAGCCTGTCCCGCTCGGCCGCGGAGAGCTCACACGCCCGCCGCAGGAGGTCCCGGTTCCGCTCGGATGAGACGGCCAGCTCACAGAATCCGAGGGGGGCGAAGTCGTTCCCGCAGTTCTGGCTGATCAGAGGGATCACGCCGCGTGCCATCGCATCAAGGACGGTGCCGACCTGCCCCTCTTCGAGCGAGGGAAAGAGGATGTAGTCGACGCTCTCGAGGAGGTTGCGGTACTTCGGGCCGCTCGAATCGAGCCAGCCGTGGTTCGTGACGCGGTCCCCGAGTCGCTGCTCGAGCTGCTCGAGCTTCGCGCGGTAGTGCGGATATGAGGCAGATCCGGCGATGTGGAGATGCGCTCCGAGCTCGCCCAGGTCGGACTCCGTCATCCCGCCGTCGACGATGTCGAATCCCTTTCTCAGGCCGATCTCGGATGCGCAGTAGAGGATGTGCGTCTCACCCGGCGCACCGCGGCGCTCGAGCGAGCGCTCCCCGCTCCACAGATCCGAGCCGAAGTAGGCGACCTTGATCTTCTCGACCGGGACGCCGTTCCTGACGTAGCTGTTCAGGGTCCCGACGTTGCCGAACACCAGGATCGCGTCGGCGGCAGCGATGTCGCGGGTGCGGGCCTCGACGTCGTGGAGGTCCAGGGGGTGGATGGCCGCGGTGGGCAGCCCCTCCCGGACGACGAAGTCGAGGAGCAGCCGGTTGTGCTCCTCGGGGTGCATGTTGACCGCAATCAGGATCGACCGATCGATCTCGCATGCGTCCAGGAACTTCCCGAAGTTGCGCTGGATGCCGAGGAAGAGATCGAACCTCTGGCCCGCGACCTCCTCGGGCGCCGTCGCATCCGCGTACGTGACCTCCCCGTGCCGGCCAAGGATCTCGTAGAGCGTCCGTGAGATCACGTTCGCCGAAGCCCCCCAGAGCTCGTGCCGCTCCGGCGGCAGGGTGGGATCGAAGAGAGCCCTGCTGTAGCTCAGGAGGATGCGCCTATCGCGCGGCTGACTCCCGGTCACGACGTCGTCAGTCTCCCCGGCGGCTGCGCGCCTGCCATCGGATGGCGTCCACCGAGGCGCGGACGGCGGAGCGAAGAACAGCGAGGTCTCTGGGCCGTTCGCGCCAGAGCCGCCAGCGAAGGGCGGCGACCCCGGTCTCCTGATGGGCGGCTGCCGAGCTGATCCGATCGCCCGAGTCCGCGTAGGTGATCAACTCCCTGGGGATCACGAGGAAGCGAGCACCACGCGTGACCAGGCTGAGCCACGCTCCGTAGTCCTCGACCCCAGTCACGCTGAAGCGGCCGGCGAAATGAGGGAAGCCGCCGATCTGCATGAGCATCGAACGCCGGGCGACAGCCGTCGAGACGATGATCGGATTGTGCGCGAGGAACTCCTCGCGTGTGGGCTCCTGAGGGGCGCTCAGCCCGAAGTAGGGCCCGCCGCTCTCCCTCGTGGCGTCGGAGGCGACCACGTCATACCGCCCCGAGGAAAGAACCTGCAGCTGGACTGCGAGCTTCTCGGGCTCCCACCTGTCATCGGAGTCCAGGAAGGCGATCCATTCGCCCCGTGCCTTCTGAATCCCGAGATTGCGCGCTCGAGCCGGGCCCCCGTGATTCTGCGAGAGCCGCATGTAGCGGAGCATGGGCTCGCTCTCCGCCCACTCCGAGATCGACTCCTCTGTGCCATCGGTCGATCCGTCGTCGCAGACGAGCACCTCCAGCGGGAGCGCATCCTGGGCGATGGCCGACTCGACAGCGCGCCGGCACCGATCGAGCCGCTGGTAGGTGGGGATGACGACGCTGATGCTCGGAGGCTCGGAGCTCAAATCGCAACGCCGGACCCGAGGTTGAGTCGCAAGCCTGTCACTAGTCTCCGCTCCCCCGCCGCCTCGCCCCGGCCGCGGCCACGGAATGGCTCTGCGAATCCTCCACTGCGTCGAGTTCTACCACCCGAGTCCGGGGGGAGCCCAGGCAGTCGTCAGGCACGTCTCCCGGGAACTCGTCCGTCGCGGGCATGACGTGACGATCGCGACGACTCGGCTGGCCGAACGTCGCGATGCCGCGCTCGACGGCGCCAGGATCGAGGAGTTCGAGGTCTCCGGCAACGCCGTCCGCGGTCTGGCCGGGGAGGTCGAGCGCTACCGGTCGTTCGTCGCGGATGGCGACTTCGACGTCGTCATGACCTATGCCGCGCAGCAGTGGACGACGGACGCCCTGCTGCCGGTCCTCGAAGGGATCCCGTACGGGAAGGTGCTGGCCCCCTGCGGCTTCTCAGGGCTCTCGGACCCGTCCTTCGCCGCGTACTTCGCCGCGCTCCCGGAGAGACTCGCGCGCTTCGACGAGCTGATCTTCCACTCCGACACCTACCAGGACATCGAATTCGCCCGGGGGGCTGGGCTCGAGAACCTGAACGTCGTCCCGAACGGGGCCGCCCGCGAGGAGTTCGAGGGGCTCGGCTCCGACTTTCGCGAGCGCCAGCGAATCGACCCGGCAGAGCCGCTGCTCCTCACCGTCGGCCCGCACAACTGGCGCAAGGGTCATGCCCTGGCGATCGAGGGGTTCCGGCGGGGCGAGCTCGACGGTGGGACGCTCGTCGTGATCGGGAACACGCCGCTGCGCCTCGGGTGCCAGTGGGATTGCCGGCGACGCGCCGTGGCGACCCGAATCGGAAGCCGCGGGCGCAGGCGGGTGAGGGTCATCGACGTGCCTCGGGAGGAGGCGCTCTCCGCCTACAAGGCGGCGGACCTCTTCGTCTTCGGCTCGCAGGTCGAGGCCTCGCCGCTCGTCCTGTTCGAAGCCGCCGCCTCGGCAACGGCGTTCGTGAGCACTGCGGCGGGCAACGCAGAGGAGATCGCCGAGTGGACCGGGGGCGGCGTGGTCGTCCCGTCGGAGCGCCGCGACGGGCTGGTCACAGCGAGCCCGGACGCCGTGGCCGCCGAGGTGACGAGGCTGTGGTCAGACGAGCGCGCCCGTGCGGGACTCGCCGAGAGCGGTCGCGCACGCTGGCTCAGCGAGTTCACCTGGGATCGGATCGCCGAGCGCTACGAGGCGGTCTACGAGGCCGCCGCCGAACGGTCGAGCTGAGGGCGCTTCGTCACGACGCGGCCTGGTTGGCGAGCCTGAGCACCGACGCGCGACGCGAGGCATCGAAGCCCGGCGGAGGATCGATCTCTCCGGCGACGTCCTCGGCAAAGATCAGCGCCACCCGCGAGAGCAGCTCGGGCGATGCCGCCGCGAGCGTCCGCGCCTCGATGCCCTCCGTGTCCAGCTTGAGGACGTCGATCCGCGATTCTGCCTCGAGCACCTCCGCCAGCACGTCGTCGATGTGGCGGACGCGCACCGGGATCGACTCCGCG
>DATHAG010000220.1:0-2948 GCA_035296825.1 Gaiellaceae bacterium
GAGGCTCACGAGCCTCGGGGGCAGCTTTGCGGATGTACTCCCGGAACTGGTCGAGTCGGTCGGCCCCCTTGATCTCGTCTTCGAAGATGGACCTCACACGCCCGAGGTGACGCTCGACGTCTTCCACCAGTTGGTCGACGCCGTCCGACCGGGGGGTGTTCTCATCTTCGATGACGTCCAGCACGAGAAGGGCAACAACCGGGCGTGGTCCGAGATCAAGAGCGATCCTCGGGTGGCGGCGAGCCTGGAGATAAACGCACGGCTGGGCGTATGCGTTCATGCCTGACTTGACCTCGGAATTGGGCTCCTAACTAGATCTGACAGGCTGGCGGCGGCATGTCTAAGAGCGTCCTCATCACTGGCGGAGCCGGTTTCATCGGCAGTCATCTGGTCGAGCGGCTGATCGCCGCCGGCGAGCGGGTTACGACGGTCGACGACCTTTCACGCGGCCGCCGCGCTTGGCTGCATCCGGAGGCGCAACTCTTCGAGCTCGATCTTCGAGACGCCGCCGGCATTCGGCGAGTCGTTATCCAGCTTGCGCCCGAGATGGTCGTCCACCTAGCAGCGATGCACTTCATCCCGGACGTCGAGGGCGCACCCACGCTCGCGCGCGACGTCAATGTCAACGGCACGCGCGCGCTGCTCGAGGCGCTCGCTGCGAAGCCGCCGGACCTTTTGCTGTTTGCTTCGAGCGCGGCCGTCTATCCCGATCGGCGCGGGCCCATCGACGAGACTTGCCCCCCACAACCGTTCGACCTTTACGGCCGGACCAAGCTCGAGGGCGAACGGCTCGTTGCGGAACTCGCAGCGAAGACGCAGACGCGCTGTGTCGTCGCTCGCATCTTCAACGTCGTGGGCCGGCGTGAGACAAATCGTCACGTCGTGCCCGAGCTCGTTGGGCAACTCCGTCGAAAGAACACGCCCGTGCGGCTGGGCAATCTCGACTCACGAAGGGACTACACGGACGTCCTCGATGTCGCCGCGGCGCTGTACGAACTACTCTCGGCCTCGCCTCGCGGCGCCGACACATTCAATCTCGGCTCGGGTACTTCAGTCTCGGTGTCTGAGCTCGTGCAGATCTGCGAGGAGATCCTGAGCAGGTCGATCGAGATCGAGGTCGACAGTGGGCGACTCCGAACCACGGACCGCGCCGAGCTCGTCGCCGATCCGAGCCTCCTCCGCGAGACGACAGGATGGGAACCGGCGCGCTCCTTGAAGGAGACCGTGGCTGAATTGTTGACGGAGCCCGAGGCTTCCTAGCGTCCGTGCGTCCGCGACGCCAGCCGCGATCTTCCCGTTCGGCGTTCGAGGGAGTTCAGGTAACCGCCGGCGATGCGGGGGGCGATCGCACCCGCAAGAGCACGCACTCGAGAACGCACCCCGTAGCCCCGACCGCCGAAAGCGATTTCGAGGCAGCGACGGCGGGGGTCCGGCATCAGGCCCCGTAGCGCCGCCTCCGCCTCGGCCAGCACCGCCTCGCGACGCTTTCCGGCAAGCTCGCGCTCCAGGTACTGCCGTTCCGACGACGACAGGCTCGGGTGGTCGCGCACGCGCTCGAGCACTTCCACGGCGGCCCGGAGGCCCCGAGGGCGGCTCGAACTAAGGCTTCCAGGCCGGATGCGATAGACACAGAGCGGCTCGTCGACGAGCCCCACTCGCGAGCCGCCGAGGATCATTCGGACGAACAGGTCTGTGTCTTCTGCGACGACGGTCTCGTCATAACCGCCTACGGCGAGTAGGGCCTCTCGTCGGATCGCGCCGTTCCCGAAGATGAAGTGCTGGTGGATTATCCCCCGTCGCTGCTCGTCAGCGACGAAGCGCGCCTTTCCGCGGTAGTAGCGACCATAGATCTCCCCGTCGAGCTCGAGGTAGGCGTCAGTGGTGACGATGTCGAGGTCAGGGCGTGCGGCGGCGAGCTCGCTTACGGCTTCGAGATTTTCCGGGAGATAGACGTTGTCCGCGTCGAGGAATGCGAGGAAGTCGCCCGACGCGATGCGGAGCGCGGCATTCCGGGCCGAAGCAAGTCCCCCGTGCTGCTTGTGAAGAAGCTTGATGTGCTCGCGGTAGGGGGCCACCGCGCCCACCAAGTCATCGGTCGAGCCGTCGTCGCACACGATCACCTCAAGGGGAGCACGCTTCTGACCCAGTGCGGACTCCACCGCCTCGGCGACGAACGCCGCCGCTTCGTAGGCCGGGATAATCACCGAAAAGCTTGGAGGCGAGGCCGCGACGACGCTGGACTCCGGCAGCGGCGCGACAAAGCTCCTCATCGCGGGCTGGCCTGAGCCGTGGAAGCTCGTCGACCGGTTCTCGCGAGCATCACCCGCGTCGTATGACGCCTTTGAGCAGGCGGGGCAGCGAGGACCCGAATCGGCGATGGGCTCCCTCGTCGCCGACGACGTCGCCAACTGTCCGGACGCGCGTCCCGCTGGAATGTCTCGGCTCGAGCCAGTCGAGAAATCGATTGAAGACTTCTGGGCTGACCGAGTACTCGTCGCCGTTGCCGCCCTCGAGGATCCGGTGGAAAACGAGCGTCACCCAGCCTCCGCCGGCATCCTCGGCGCGCCTGACGACGCTTTGGAGGTCGGCGAGCGTGTTCCAGGTCCTGATGCTCGGGATGGTGCGGATCGCCCACATGTTCGGGGGGGGAGTTGTCTCCGCCACGGGATCGACGCACCTGTCCTGCGCCTCCCCGATGGCGCAGATCCCGTAGGAGCGTCGCGCCCAGGCGAACCCGGATTCTCGAATGATCGGGTAGAGGCTCGGGTTGCGAGCGCCGTAGGGATACGCGAAGCCGGTAGCGGGGAAGCCACGGGAAACGAGGGCATTGCGATCGTTGCGGACTTGGCGTCGAGCTTCCGTGGGATCGATTTCCGTCAGGTCGAGGTGGTCGAGCGTGTGGCCTCCGATCTCGTTGCCGTCTGCGGCGAAGGCCGAGAGTTGCTGCC
>DATHAG010000221.1:0-3122 GCA_035296825.1 Gaiellaceae bacterium
CCAGCTCCCTACTCCTTCGCGAGAACGCGAAGACCCGCGTGCCGCGCGCCCGCACGGCGCTCGAGCCGTCGGCCGAGGAACGGCGCGGCCACCGCCTCGATGTAGCCCACGAGCGGCACGAGCGCGGCGACCGCGGCGCCGAGGGCGGCCGCGGGAAGTGCTTCCGCCGCCAGCTTCCTCACCGAGGCAGCGGCCACCACCCCACCCCCGGCCAGCGCGACCGCCGCCCAGGCCACTGCGAGCAGAGCGATGAGCACGCCCGCGGCAACAAAAGTCAGGAAAGCTGCCGCCGCCAAAGGCCTGAGGAGACGTCCACGGGCGAGCCAGACGACCGCGATGCCCGCGGCAACCCCGAGGCCGGCCGCAACGCCGAGCAGATACCAGTCGAGCACCCCGTCCATTAGAGGGTCGGCTCGTAACAGACGGAGAATTGTCGATCAAGCATCCAGGCCAGTGTAGCCACGGCCCCCGGGCCGATATCCTCGGCCCGCGTGGACCTCTTCGCGATCCTGCTCTTCGCGGCGATCCTGCTTCCCGCCCTGCAGCGCCGAGCCCTCGAGTTGCGGCGCCTGCGGACGCTCCACGCACTGGAGCGAGTCCGCGGAACCCGTGTGATCGCGATGGTCCACCGCCAGGAGACGGTGGGCTTCCTGGGCGTTCCCCTCTTTCGCTTCATCGACATCGACGACTCCGAGGCCGTGCTCCGCGCTATCCGGGCAACGCCGGACGACCGGCCGATCGACCTCCTGCTCCACACCCCCGGCGGCCTCGTGCTCGCGTCCGAGCAGATCGCCTACGCGCTCCGCGAGCATCCGGCGAAAGTGACGGTGCTGGTCCCGCACTACGCGATGTCCGGCGGGACTCTCCTAGCGCTGGCTGCCGACGAAATCCTGATGGACAGGGCGGCCGTGCTCGGGCCCGTGGATCCGCAGCTCGGCGACATGCCGGCCGCAGCCATCATCCGAGTGGCGCAGAAAAAGCCGATCGGGAATCTGGACGACCGCACGCTCCTCCTGGCAGACGTGGCAGAGAAGGCCCTACGGCACATGAAGCAGGTCGTGACGATCGTCGTGACGCCGCGCCTTGGCGCGCAAAAGGCCGAGAGCCTCGCGGAGGAGCTGGCCGGCGGCCATTACACGCACGACGACCCGATTACGTTCGCTGAGGCGGAACAGCTCGGCCTTCCCGTCGAGGCGGGTCTGCCCGACGAGGCCTATGCATTCATGAGGCTCTTCGCGCAGGAGGGAGGCCGTCGACCAAGCGTCCAGTACGTCCCGCTCGGCGAGCCCAAAGCGCCTTCCCGAGGTCCCCAACGACCTTAACTGTTTCGGTTTTGTCCCAGGTGGGAATCCTTACCAGCGTCGTCCTCCTTTCCGAAACGAGATCCATGCCTGACAACGCCGCATTGCCGATGCTCCTCTTCTTCACGAATGGAACCTCCGGGCCCGCCCGCCGGATGGAGAGCCTTCTGGCCCACCTCGCGAGGAAGGAGCGCGACCGGCTCCAGATCTCGCGGATCGACCTCGACACTTCGCCTGAGTGGGCGGAACGGTTTTCGATCGAGGACGTGCCGACCCTCGTCCTCCTGAAGGACAAGCGCCCCGTCGACCGTCTCGAGGGTCGCGTCAGCTCTCCGCAGATCGAACGGATGATCGCTCCGCACCTCGCGGGCTCCGCTCCCGAGCCGGCCGCCGCCTGACGTTCTAGAAGCCCGACTAAGAGCGCTCGAGGCGGTTCGCCACCTCGAGCAGGAACTCGGAGGCGCGCACGCCGTCGACCACGCGGTGGTCGAAGGTGCATGAGAGCCAGCCGATCGACCGGACAACGATCTCGCCCTGACGGACAGCCGGGCGCTCCGCGATCCGGTGAAGACCCAGGATTCCGACCTCCGGGTAGTTGAGGAGCGGCGTCGCGAAGAGGCCGGCGAGCTTGCCCGCGCTCGTGACCGTGAACGTCGACCCCCGAAGCTCTTCCGGCTTCAGCGTCCCGGCTCGGGCGCCCTCGGCCAGCTTCTGCGCCTCGGCGTCGAGCTCCTCTAGCGACCTTGCGTCCACGTCACGAAGGACCGGCACGACGAGCCCCTCGTCCGTCTGGACGGCGACGCCGAAGTCATAGCGCTCCCAGATCACGATCTCGTCGCCGTCGAGCCTGGCGTTCAGCTCCGGGACGATCCGAAGCCCTTCCACGGAGGCCGCAAGCAGATAAGCGAGGAACGATCGATCGCCCCGGCTCTTCGCCAGGTCGGTCAGGTCACACTCCTCGACGACGGTCACGGCCGGGACGTTTTGCTGCGACTCCGTCAGGTGCTTTGCGATGCGCCGCCTGATGCCGCGCAGCGGCACCCGTCGGGCGCGCTCGTCCTGCTGGACCGTGCCTGCCCGGACGTCCTCCTCCGTGATCCGGCCGCCTGGGCCGGAACCCTTGACGGATGCTAGGTCGACCCCGAGCTCAGCCGCGATCTTCCGAACGATCGGGGTGGCCTGCACGCGCCCTGAAGGAGCAACGGGCTCCTCCCTCGGCCCGGCTCGGCGCCCCTCGCCCTGCGAGGGTGGAGGAGCGGCCACGTCGCGGTCGCCGATCACGACGAGCGGTGTCCCGACAGGGACGAGCTCTCCCGCCTGCACGAGGATGGCGGACACGATCCCGGCGGCAGGAGAAGGCACTTCCACAGTTGCCTTGTCGGTCTGAATCTCGACGAGCGGGTCGTCCTCGGCGATCTCCTGGCCCATCTCCACGAGCCAGCGGGCGATCTCGCCCTCGGCGACCCCCTCGCCGAGGTCGGGAAGCTTGAACTCGTACGCCATCTATCTCAAAACTCGAGCAGCCTGCGAGCCGCGGCTGCGACTCGCTCCGGCGTCGGCATGTACTCGTCCTCGATCGACCAGAAGGGATACGGCACGTCGTAGCCGGTGACGCGAATCACGGGCGCCCGAAGATCGAGGATCGCCTTTTCGGCGAGGCGAGCGGCGATCTCGGCCGCGAAGCCACAGGTTCGCGGCGCCTCCTGCACGATCACGACCCGCCCGGTCTTGGCGGCGCTCGCGAGGATCGCATCCTCGTCGAGCGGGCGGAGCGACCTGATGTCAAGCACTTCGACGCTCGCGTCCAGTTCGTCAGCGGCA
>DATHAG010000222.1:0-8369 GCA_035296825.1 Gaiellaceae bacterium
CACCACGCCGGCAGACGCGATCCGCTCGATCGCCCGCAGAGCATCCGGAAGCTCCGGCGAGAGCGTCACGAGACGAGCCCGCCCATCCGCAAGGCAGCTTTCGAGAGCGGGAAGATCGACCGGACGTAGCTCCTCAACCGGAATCGCGCCTGCAGCCTCAGGATTGAGAAACGGGCCCTCGAGGTGGAGGCCGATGCAGCGCTCGTCCGGCAAGTCGACCAAGGCACGTGTCGCCAGGAGGTAGCCCGTGACGCCGCTTCGCACAAGCGGTTCCGGGTCGTACACCTGGAGGTCGACGAAGCCCGGGAAGATGTGGAGTTCGCCTTCCGGTTCCGCCGTTCGCTCGACCGAGACGATGCGATCCGCCTCGATCCGGACGACGCCCGGGTACAAGCCGTCGAGGGGGTCGACCAGGAGCCCAGAAACCGCTCTCACGCGGGCAACTGTAAAGTTCGCCCCGCTTTCGCCCGACTATGAACCCGGGAGCTGTTGCCTGTGCCTGACGAGATCACGTGCCTGATCGCCGACGACCACGAGGTGGTCCGCGAAGGCCTGCGCCTTTCGCTCTCCCGGTCGCCGCACGTCCGCGTGATCGGGGAGGCCTCCGACGGGGCAAGTGCGATCGCGATCGCGGAGCGCCGCAAGCCGAACGTCATCATCATGGACGTCCGCATGCCAGGTATGGACGGACTGGAAGCGACCAAGATCCTCAGCGAACGCCTTCCGGCCACGAACGTGCTCATCTTTACGGCCTACGGTGAACGTAGCCTCCTCGGCCGCGGTCTCGAGTCCGGCGCGAAGGGCTACATCCTGAAGGAGGCGCCGCACTCGACGCTCCTCCGCGCGATCGAGAAGGTCGCCAGTGGCGAGGGCTACGTCGACCCCGCCCTCATGCCCGACTTCCTGACGCGCGAGCGGGAGGAGATGTTGACGGTGCGCGAGCGGGAGATCCTGCAGCTCCTGGCCGACGGTATGTCCAATGCCGACGTCGCGGCGAAGCTCTTCATCAGCCAGGAGACCGTGAAGAGCCACGTTCGCCACATCCTTGCCAAGCTCGAGGCCGACACCCGCACCCATGCAGTCGCGATCGCGCTTCGCGAAGCGATCATCGATTAGCGCCGCGTCGCGATCCCTCGCCCCGGCTTTTGTCGTCGCGACCGTCCTCGGCGCCGTCGCCGGGGCGATCGGGTTCGCCTTCAATCATAGGACGCTGACCGGAATCGGGCTCGTGGTCGGGATGGCGTTCGCGGGTGCTTTCGCAGCAACCCTCATCGTGCAGGAGCGCCGGCGGCATGGCGTCGCCGAGGACGAGCTCCAGGCGCAGGCGAGCTTCCTCGAGTCCCTGGTCGACTCACTCGCAGCGGTGTCCAGCTCGCACGAGCCGGAGGAGATTCTCGAGCGGACGGCAGCCGAGGCCCGGCGGCTCTTCGACGCCGACGAGGTTCGGATGGCTCAGGGTGGCGAGGACTCCGGCGAGCCGGGGCCCGGCGTGATGCGGGTCCCGCTCGCAGTCCGCGGAGAGCCGATCGCCGTGCTCGTACTCAAGCGGCGGGACCCGTTTCGCCGCTGGGACGTTGTCCGCGCCTCGGTGCTCGCCGACTTCGCCTCCCACGCCGTTGAGAACGCACGGCTCGTCGGCGAGGCCCAGGAGCGCGAAGCCGACCGTCTGCGACTAACCGACCGCCTGATCAACGCCGAGCAGGATGAGCGGCGACGTCTTTCCATCTGGCTCCACGACGGGCCGCTTTCGACGATGTCGGGGGTGGCTCTCATGCACGATGCAGCGCTCGCTGCGATCGAGGATGGCCGCTATGACGACGCAGCCAAGGTCGTCACGACCGCCCTCGCCCGCGAGCGCGAGACAATCCGAACACTCCGCGACCTCTCGTTTGCACTCGAGCCGCTCGTCCTCCGCGACCAGGGGTTCGAGGCGGCAGTCCAGGCGATCGGCGATCAGATCGAAGCCTCGCAGCGCATCCGGGTCGCGGTCGACGCACGGGACGGCGAGCGCCTGGCCGAAAAAGCTCAGGTCGAGCTCTACCAGATCATCCGCGAGTCTCTCAACCAGGCCGTCCAGCGGAAGCCGAAGGAGATCAAAGTGACCGTCGCCGCGGTCGAAGGCGGCGGCTACCGCCTCGAGGTAACCGACGACGGCGTTGCGGAGCGGCGACGCGGCTCGATCGAGGACATCGAAGAGCGGGTCCGTGTCCTGAACGCGCGTCTCAGCGTCGATCAGGGCGGCGACGGCGGAACGCGGATCGTGGTCGACCTGCCCGCCTACGTGGCCGCGGCCACTGGGTAGTCTGCCCCGATGACCGACGCAACCGGACATCTCCTCTTCGTCACGAAGCCGACCGGCTACGAGCTGGCCGAGCGTGAGGGAGATCCGCCTGCCACCGGCTCGATGATCGAGCTCGACGGCGCGGGCCGCTTCCAGGTCGTAAAAATCGCCTCGTCGCCGCTTCCAGGCGACAGCCGCCTCTGCGCCTACCTCCAGCCGGCCGTGTAGGTCTAGTCGAGGTCGAGAGCGGCGTCGGCGGCCCGTCGCCCCAGGACGAGTGCCGCCGAGAGCCCGCTGGAGTAGCCGCCCGTCGAGATGCCACCGGCGTCCGTGCCGGCGGCAAAGACGCTTCCAGCGACACGGCCGCGCGTGTCCACTCCGAGCCCGCCCGTCGTCGTGGTGATGCCTGCGACGACGTCAACCTCCGTTACGCCGTCCCGGCGTCTAACAGGGCCGCCCGCCGCCTCGGCGCGCGCGATCATCTCGGCGACCGTGCGATCCCGAACCCGCTCGCCGAGCGCCTTGTCCGGCACCGAATAGGTGGCACGCGCGCTCGGCTGACGGGCTGTCCACTGGACGGTGTCGATCTCGGACCACGTGAGGGTCTCGTACTCCTCCCCGGTCTCGCCCCTGACCCTCGCGAAACGGGCGTAGAGCTGGGCCAGGCCTACGAACTCGCCGGGCAGGATTCTGGCCGGAGGCGCCGGGAGGTTTCGCCCATAGAACTCGTCCATCCCACCTGAAAGAACACCCCCCGCCTCCAGGCCGAGCCGGAGCCCATCCCCGGAGCTCCACGGATTTGCGCGGAGGATGAGCGCGTCGGCCTCGGCAGTCACGTGACGGCGCACGAGCTCCCGGTCGCCCTGAAACCCGCCAGTCGCCAGCACCACCGGCGTGCGGTCGGGGAGCTCCCGAAGCGGCTGCCCGAGCCGAAGCTCGCCGGCTCGTGCTGCAAGACGAGCGGTGAGTACCTCGGGCTCGAAGCGAAGGCCGGTTGTCAGCTGGTTGGCGGTCTCGCGCTCACTGACTGCCGCGCCGAGCGCCTCGAGCCAGGCGAGATCCTCGTCCAGCCTCTCCCAGACGAGCCGTTGCAGCTCCTGGTCGCCGGCCGGGCACTCGGCCCGGAAGCGCTCCCATTCCCGATAGCGCCAGACAAAGCCGCTCGAGAGCCGCATCGAGCCGCCGGCGCGGTCACCCTTCTCGAGCACGAGCACGGAGGCCCCACGCTGCGTCGCCTGCACGGCAGCGACCAGGCCGGCCATGCCGGCTCCCGCCACCACGAGGTCGTAGCGGCGCGCCACGCCGCTTCCGTCAGACGAGCGAGAAGCTCGCCTTGTGCTCCACGTATTCGATCTTCACGCGCTCAGGCCCCCAGACGAAGAGCGCGTACGTGTTCGCGGCATCGACGACGTCGGCGATCTCGAGGCCGAGCTCGTTCGCCTCGCGAATGTGATCTTCCGTGGAGTCGACGAGGACGGCGAGATGGTTCAGGAGCGGTCGCTCGACCTCCTGGACCTCGCCGTGGTGAAACTCGACGAACGCACCGCCGACCTCCACGCGCGGTGCGCCACCCGCGCTGGCGCTCGCAGGACGGAAGCCGAGCGTCTGGTAAGCGAGCGCGGTCTCCTCCGGCCCTCCGGAAAAGAGCGCCACGTGATCGAAGTCGTAATCGACCTCGGTCGGGGCTTCGACGAGCGCGATCCGAAGACCCTCGGAGACGTCGACGAAGACCGAGCCGTCGTCGGCGGTCTCGGCCTCGCCGGGGAGCGCCTCGGCTGCCACCGAGAGGTCTGCGACCCGCAAGGCCACGTGCTTGAGAGCGCCGCGCTCGCGCAGGCCGGCTTCGGCGAAGAGCGTCAGCTTGCCGCGGCGAGCGTCGGAGCCGATCAGGGTGAACTTCTCCGTCCGCTCGATCACGTGCATCCCGAGATGACGCGTGGCGAAGCCCGCGATCCGGTCCCGGTCCTCCACCCAGAGCGCAATGTGGTCGAGTGTCTTGACATCCATGCGCGCAAAACTACCCGCACGCATGAAACCCATGCGCCCGGGGGAGACTTTCTGCATGGGCGGCCGCCGCAAAGTCCGCGTACTCGTACTTGCCGCACGACAGCCCGGCTTCTCCGAGCTTCTGGAGCACGCTGGGTTTGACGTGGTGGTGCGAACGCGGCCGCTCTCGGGCAGCGAGCAGGTCGCCGCCGATGTCGCGGTCGTCTTCCGCGGCCGCCTGATCGGCCGCAACCAGGCGCCGGCGCTCGTCGAGCGCGCCATCCCGGTCATCGAGGTGCTGACGGCGGAGCCACAGAGCGCCTCGACCGCGGAGTGGATCCGGCTCTCGAACCGGATTTCGAAGCCTGACCTCGCCCAGATCGTGCGGGCAGTCGCCGACTGGACGCAGATGCGCGCCCGGTCGAGCGAAGTCGCTGCCTAGCAACCTCCTGTTCAAAGGTAGGGATAACCCCCTGGTGGTCGCCGCGGTGCGCAGGAATCTTTCCGGCACCAGCTCGTTAAACCGGGAAACCCGAAGAAAAGTTTGAGGAGGAACGTGCCATGACACCCGACCCGAAGCGATGGAAGGCGCTCGCCGTGCTCGGCGTCGCCTACCTGATGGTCGTGCTCGACGTCTCGATCGTGAACGTCGCGCTTCCGTCCATCCAGACAGACTTGAACTTCTCACCGGAGAACCTCCAGTGGGTCATCAGCGGCTATGCGCTGACCTTCGGTGGCTTGCTCCTGCTCGGTGGCCGGATAGGGGACCTGCTCGGACGCCGGAGGCTCTTCATGATCGGCCTCGGGCTCTTCGCGATTACGTCCCTGGTCGCAGCCCTGTCGGTCTCGTCGGGCATGCTCATCGCCGCGCGGCTCCTGCAGGGAGCGGCCGGAGCGATTCTCTCCCCCTCGGTGTTCTCGATCGTCTCGGTCACCTTCGAGGAAGGAGCCGAGCGGAACAAGGCACTCGGGATCCTGGGCGGCATCGCCGGCTCCGGTGCCGCGATCGGCGTCCTCGCCGGCGGCGTGCTCACGGAGTACGCCGGCTGGGAGTGGATCTTCCTGGTCAACGTCCCGATCGGGATCGCGACGCTCTTCTTCGTCCCGCGTTACGTCCGTGAGAGCCGCGCGACCAACCTGACCCGGCATTTCGACGCCGCCGGGGCGACGACCGTGACTGCCGGTCTCATGTTCCTCGTCTACGGCCTCACGCAGTCGACGAACAACGGTTGGACTTCCGGAAGGACGATCGGAGCGCTCAGCGCCGCCGCCGTCCTGATCGCGGCCTTCCTCTTCATCGAGGCGCGTTCGCGGTCGCCGCTCGTTCCGCTCAGCTTCTTCCGGAAGCGGACGCCCACGGGCGCGAACATCATCGGCTTCGGACTCGGGACGATGATCTTCGGTGTGTTCTTCATGCTCTCGCTCTACATGCAGCAGGTGCTCGGCTACTCGGCCATGGAGACAGGAGTCGGCTACCTCGCCGTCGCGCTGACGGCCGTTGTCGCCGCCGGCGCTTCACAGGCGCTCGTGACGAAGCTCGGGGTGAAGCCGGTGCTGATCAGCGGCATGGTGCTCCTCGGGATCGGGATGGCTTTCTTCAGCCAGGTCTCTGTGGGAGGCTCGTACCTGGGCGATCTCCTGCCCGGGTTCCTTCTGATCGGTGTCGGGATGGGCTTCTCCTTCGTCCCGATCTCGATTGCTGCCCTGGCCGGGATCACGAGCACCGAAGCCGGTCTGGCGTCGGGGCTCATCAACACCTCGCAGCAGATCGGCGGAGCGCTCGGGATCGCGATTCTCGCCACGGTCTCGACGACCCGGACCGACAATCTGCTGGCCAGTGGCACCGAACCGGCGGCAGCCCTGACTGGCGGCTTCAGCGTCGCCTTCTGGGTCGCTGCAGCCTTCGCAGTCGTCTCGCTCGTCGCGACGATCGCGCTTCTTCGCCGGGACGACCTGGCGGCCGTCGAGGAAGAGGAGCAGCCGCTCCCCGCCGCGGCGTAGGCGGGACCGCCATGACCACGGGCCCGTCGCCGCACGGGCCCGTGGTCTCCTCACGCATAGGGCCGGTTCCGCTCAGTCGGTGCGTTGCACGTCTTCGAGCAGGCGCTCGAATCCAGGGCTGTCGAACTCGACGACGGCCCGCTCGTACTTCTCCATCCCCCACTCCCAGAAGTCGAAGTCGATCTCGGAGACGCCGTCCTGGATCGACGCCCAGAGCGTCCAGCCGTACTTCGACATCAGTCCCCAGAGCCGGGCCCGGGCAACCTTGTTGCGGAGATGCTGCCCGTAGTAGTGAGCGACCAGCTCGTCGAGCTGCTCGAGCGAGAGGTTCGACTCGCTCCAGACGTTCCCGAGCTCGAAACAGGCGTCGTTGTTCCCTGAATACTCGTAGTCGATCAGGCGGAAGGCGCCGCCGACGTCGATGAAGTTCTCGGCGAGGAGGTCGTTGTTGCACGGAACCGTGCCCTCGTCCCGCACGGCCATGGCCTCCTCGATCGCCCGCACCTGAGGCTCGAACTCGAAGTAGCGGTCAGGAAGGCGGAAGCCCCGCTCCTCCACGATCTTGAGGTAGCCGTGCTGGATGTCGAACATGTTGAAGTCGTCTCGAAACCGCCGCGCGCCGTGGAGCTGCCGACATGCTGCGGCGGCGAGACCGAGCTTGTCACCGCGCCGAAGATCCTCGGCTGTCTGCGTCGTGCCCTCGATGAACTCGAGCACGAGGATCGACTGCTCCGGGAGGTACGCGACCACGGCGGCTCCGACCCCGGCCTCGGCCGCGGCGACCGAGTTCAGATACTCGTTCTCGCGGTCGATCGCAAGCAGGCCGGCGTCCTTGGACGAGACGCGCACCACGTAGGCGCCGCTATCCGTCTCGACCTTGTAGTTCGTGTTCGTGAGGCCGCCGGCGAGCTCGGAAACCGAGCGGGGGTTCCGGAGCTCCGGCACGGTCTCGAGAATCCCGGCGAGTGATCCGTCTACGCTCACTCCTGCGTTTCTATCGCAGTCGGGAAGGGAGTGCGCGATCGTGGAGCGGGCTCAGGTCGTGGTCGTCGGGGGTGGCATCACGGGCTGCAGCGTGGCCTACCACCTTGCGAAGGAGGGGTGGAGCGACGTCCTCCTCGTCGAGAAGGACGAGCTGACGAGCGGCGCCACCTGCCATGCGGCAGGCCTCGTGACGCAGTTCAACCCCTCGCCGACGATGATGCGCTTTCGCCGCTACAGCGTCGGGCTCTACCGGGACCTAGGCGTCTTCGAGACGGTCGGGAGCCTGCGCATAGCCTCGAGTCCCGAGAGCCTCAAGGAGCTCCAGCGGGGAGCCAGCAGAGCACGCGGGATCGGCCTGGACGTCGACGTGCTCTCGCCCGACGAGACCGTCCGGCTGCTGCCGGCGGCCACGCCGGAGAGCCTCTTCGGCGCGATCTGGATCGCCGACGACGGCTCTGTCGACCCGCACATCGCTACCTACGCCCTGGCGAACGAGGCTCGAGAGCTCGGTGTGAGGATCGAGACCGGCCGGCGCGTGACGGGGTTCGATCTCGGGCCGCGGCGAGACATCAGGGCGGTGCGCACCGAGTCGGGGCCGATCGAGACCGAGCACGTCGTAAACGCTTGCGGAATGTGGGCGCCGCAGCTGGCGGCGATGGCGGGCGGCTTCGCGCCTTCGATCCCGGTCGACCACCAGCACATCGCGCTCGCCGCCGTCCCTGGCCACGAGCTCCCGCACGAGATGCCGTGCTTCCGGGACACGGACAACCTCGTCTACGGGAAGGCGGAGTCAGGCGGCATCCTCTTCGGCGGCTACGAACCGAATCCGGCGGTGCGCTGGGCCGACGGCGTCCCCTGGAACCATGCCGGCAGGTCGGTCCCGCCGGATGAGGAGCGCTTCGCCCAGCTCATGGACGGAGCCGTCCGGCGCTTCCCCTTTCTCGACGGAGCCGGCGTCGTCGCGCTCATCTGCCACCCGGATGCAATGACGCCGGACGGGAATCCGCTGCTCGGGCCCCTACCCGGCGTGCGGGGCTTCTGGATGGCAGCCGGTCTCTCCCTCAACGGCTTCGGCGGCGCCGGTGGGATCGGCAAGGCGATTGCCGAGTGGATGACC
>DATHAG010000223.1:0-8375 GCA_035296825.1 Gaiellaceae bacterium
TCGCCTACTTCCGGATTCTCGACCCGGAGAAGGCAATCGTGCAGGTGGAGAACTTCATGGTCGCGACGTCGCAGATCGCCCAGACGACGCTCCGGAGCGTGCTCGGCCAGCATTCGCTCGACGAGCTCCTCTCGGAGCGAGACAAGATCAACGCGATCCTCCAGGAAATCATCGACGGGGCGACCGCTCCCTGGGGAGTGAAGGTCTCGATCGTAGAGGTCAAGGACGTCGAAATCCCGCAGGGCATGCAGCGGGCGATGGCGCGCCAGGCTGAAGCGGAGCGCGAGCGCCGAGCGAAGGTGATCGCTGCCGAGGGCGAAGCGCAAGCTTCCGAGCGGCTGAAGGACGCTGCCAACGTTCTCAGCGAGAACCCGATCTCGATCCAGCTCCGCTACCTGCAGACGATGCTAGAGATCAGCTCCGAGCGCTCGTCGATGATCATCCTCCCGCTCCCGCTCGACCTCGTGCGGCCGTTGATCGAGATGGGTGACCGGGCGCGCAACTCCGCGAAGGCCGGCGGCTGACCGATCACGAGGGGCGCGAGCTCCGACGCGACCCGCTCTCCGGCCGCTGGGTGGTCGTCGCGCCGCTTCGCTCGCGGCGGCCCGGGGTGCCCCGCCCGTCTTCCGGCGGTGGCGCCGGGACGGACAGGGCGAGCTGCCCCTTCTGCGAAGGCCACGAGGACCGCACGCCACCGGAGACGTTCGCGCTCGGATCCTCCGAGCGAGCTCCTGACACGCCCGGCTGGCTCGTCCGAGTCGTCCCGAACAAGTTCCCCGCGTTCGCCCCAGAACTCACCGGGCCCGCACGGCACGTGGGACTCCTCGAGTCGCGCCCGCCACGCGGAAACCAGGAAGTCGTCGTCTCGTCGCCGAGGCACGTCAGCTCACTCGCGGAGCTCCAGCCCGACGAAGTCGGGCGGGTGGCTACAGCCTGGCAGGCACGCGCCGCGGAGGCGGCCAAGCAGGGTTTCCCGTACGTACAGGCGATTGTCAACGAGGGCCACGAGGCCGGAGCGAGCCTTTCGCACAGTCACTCACAGCTCCTCTGGCTCGAGGCAGAGCCGCCACTGGTAAGAGCGGAACATGGCCTCGATCGCGACGCCGGCGGCTGCCTTGTCTGCCGTCTACTCGAGGAGGAGCGTGGTCATGGTGACCGCATGGTCGCGTCGAAGGAGGGTGCGGTAGCCCTTGCGACTTACGCGGCACGCGAGCCCTACGAGCTCCTAATCCTTCCCGAGTCGTGTGAAAGAGACCCGTTCCAGAGCACTTTCCTCGCGCCTGCTCTAGCCCTCGCTGCGAGCCAGCTGGCTCGCATTCACGAGCTCGAGGGAGCTGTGCCGATGAATCTCTGGGTCCACGCCGGCACGCACTGGCACATCGAGCTCGTCCCCAGGATCACGGTGCCGGCCGGACTCGAGCTCGGTGCCGGACTACACGTCAATCCGCTCGCTCCTGAGACTGCCGCAGAACGGCTGCGCGCCGCGGGCTAACCGACGTTCTTTAGGAAACTCGGGCGGCGTTCCTTGTACTGCCGGGCGGCCTCGATCGCCGTCGACAGGTTGAGCCCCTTGTCTTTCGCCTGCTTGATGAGCATGACCGTTTCGAGTGCATCCATGTCGTAGATCCGCTGCTTTCGGCCCTTGGTCGGAATTTGTGCCTTGTTGGTCCAGTAGTCGAGCTGCATCTTCGAGATCCCGGCCACGTGGCAGACCTGCCCGAGATAGAGCTCGATCTTGTTCAGATGGTCGGCCAGGTTGACGGGCTCGAGCAGGTCTACCTGCTGAACAGCCATTAAAATCCCTTTCTCATGCCAGCGAGGCTCCGCGTGACATTAGCACCCTCACGGGAGAAAAACTGCCGAATCCGCAGTTAAACCCGTGCCGGGGCCTACTCCGGCGTCGGTGGGGCGCCGTTCGAGGCAGCAGGGTCTTCCGCCATCGCCTCGAGGTCCTCGACAACGGGCTCGATGGACCTGCTGCCATCGGGAGCCGCACCGTTCTCATCCTCGACGACGGTGACTTGATCGGCGACGGGCGCAAGGGTGGAGACCTGCTCGTCCCCCCGCAAGCGCATGACGATGACGCCCTGCGTCGACCGCCCGAGCCGCTTGACCTCCTCGACCGCCATCCGGATCATCGTGCCGCCCGTCGACATCAGCATGACCGCATACCCGTCGCGGACAACGAGCGCCCCCGTGAGCTTCCCGCGGGCCTCAGTCAGCTGCACGGTCTTCACGCCGAGGCCGCCACGGCCCTTGACCGGGTACTCGTCGATCCTCGTCCGCTTGCCGTAGCCGTTCTCTGTCACGACGAGAAGGTCGGCGTCGTTGTGTGCGAGGCTCGCCGCAATCACCTCGTCTCCGGCGCGGAGTTTCATCCCACGCACGCCGCCCGTCGCCCGACCCATGGCGCGGGCTTCCGACTCGTGAAAACGGATCGCCTGACCCTTTCGCGAAACCATGAGGATGTCGTCGTCGCCGGACGAGTGGAGAACCGCGACGAGCTCGTCCTCCTCTCGTAACCGGATCGCGATGATCCCGTCGGCCTTCAGAGGCGTGTTGTACTCGGCGAAGCGGGTCTTCTTGATGATCCCCTTCTTGGTCGCGAGCATGAGGTACTCAGCTTCTTCGAACTTGCGCGTCGCGATAAGGGTTCTGACGCTCTCGCCCTGTGCGAGCGGGAGCAGGTTCACGAGCGCTCTTCCCTTCGATTGCCGACTCCCGAGCGGAAGCTCGTGCACCTTCAACCGGTAGATCTTCCCGACCGAGGTGAAGAACAGAAGGTAGTCGTGGGTCGAGGCGACGACGAGATGCTGGATGTAGTCCTCGTCCTTCAGGTCCATCCCCATGACGCCGATTCCGCCTCGCCGCTGCTCACGGTAGGTGGTCACCGGCAAGCGCTTGATGTAGCCCGAGCGGGTGATCGCGATGACCATGTCCTCTTCCGCGATCAGATCCTCGACGTCGAGCTCGTCCTCGGCCGCGACGATCTCGGTTCGCCGCTCGTCGACCTTCGCGTAGATCTCCTTGATCTCGAGGAGCTCGTCCCGGATGACCCCGTCGATCCGCGTCTCGTCGCCGAGAATGGCCCTGAGCTCGGCGATCCGCTCCTGCAAGTCGGCGTACTCGCTCTCGATTTCCTTCCGAGCCAGGCCTGTCAGCCTTGCCAGCCTGAGGTCGAGGATCGCCTGGGCCTGGATCTCGCTGAGCTCGAAGCGCTCCATCAGCCCGGAGCGTGCGGTGTCCGTGTCGGACGCTCCGCGGATAAGGGCGATCACCTCGTCGAGGTTGTCGAGCGCCTTCAGGTACCCCGCGAGAATGTGTGCCCGCTCCTCCGCCTTTCGGAGCTCGAACTGCGAGCGGCGCGTGACGACCTCGCGCTGGAAGGTGAGGTAGTACCGGATCAGCTCGAGGAGGCTGAGCGTCTTCGGGACACCGTCGACAAGGGCGACCGCGTTGTAGCCGAACGACGTTTGCAGCGGCGTGTGCTTGAAAATCTTGTTGAGGACGACCTGCGGGACCGCGTCCCGCTTCAGCTCCACGTAGATCCGCAAGCCGGTCTTATCACTGTGATCCTGCAGCGCGTCGTCGGTCATCGGGATCTCGGTGATCACTTTGGCCTCGACGAGGTCTGCGATTTTCTCGATCACGCCTCCCTCGCCGCCCTTGCGCACGCCGTACGGGAGCTCGGTGATGATGATCGCCGTCTTACCGCCGCGAAGCTCCTCGATGTGCGCACGACCGCGAACAACGATGCGACCGCGGCCTGAGCGGTAGGCATCCCGAATCCCCGAGCGGCCGACGATGACGCCGCCCGTCGGAAAGTCGGGGCCCTTGATGTGGCGAGCCAGCCGCTCGACGTCGATCTCGGGGTCGTCGATCATGGCCAGGATCGCGTCCACGACCTCACCGAGATTGTGGGGCGGGATGTTGGTGGCCATCCCGACCGCGATCCCCGACGAGCCGTTGACCAAGAGATTGGGGAACCGCGCCGGCAGGACCGACGGCTCACGGCGCGACTCGTCGTAGTTAGGGACGAAGTCGATCGTGTCCGCGTCGATGTCACGGAGCATCTCCGTCGCGATGCGGGAAAGGCGGCATTCGGTGTACCGCATCGCGGCCGCTGAGTCGCCGTCGACCGAGCCGAAGTAGCCCTGGCCGTCGACCAGCGGGTAGCGCATCGAGAACGGCTGTGCAAGCCGAACGAGCGCGTCGTAGATCGCCTGGTCACCGTGGGGGTGGTAGGAGCCCATGACGTCGCCGACCACTCGGGCGCACTTCCGGGTCGGCCGGTTGGGCTGAAGGCCGCCCTCGTGCATGCTGTAGAGCACGCGCCGATGTACTGGCTTCAGACCGTCGCGCGCATCCGGCAGAGCTCGGCTCACGATGACGCTCATCGCGTAGTCGAGGAAGCTCGCGCGAACCTCCTGGTCGAGCTCGCGGGGCTCGATCCGACCTCCGAGCGGAGGCGTCAACTCAGACATCCAGGAATCTCACGTCGAGAGCGTTGGCCTCGATGAACTCACGCCGTGGCTCGACCTCGTCGCCCATGAGCCGCGAGAACCACAGATCTGCGGCCGAGTCGTCCTCCACGTCGGCACGGATGAGCAGCCGCCGGCTTGGATCCATCGTCGTCTGCCACAGCTCGTCTGCGTTCATCTCCCCGAGGCCCTTGAACCGCGTGATCTGCATGCCGTGCTTGGCGAGGTCGAGTGCGCGCGCGCGTAGCGTCTCGAAGGTCTCGGCGCGCTCGATCTTCTTCCCGAGCTGGAGGACGAAGGGCGGCCTGCCGCCGACGACATCTCCGAGCCGCGCGTACGCCTTGCGGACGTTTGCGTAGATCGACGAGGCCAGGAGCTCCTCCGGCACGTCGATCGTTGCCGCGGTCCCGGTCGAACTTTCGATGACTCGCACCCGGAGGCCGGAGGCGAGCAGGCTCGGATCGAAGACGAACCCGTTCGGTGCAATGCCGGCGATCAACTTGGCGGCTGCCGCGGCCGAGGCGGCATCGCTCTCGACCAACCGATGCGCAATCACGAAGTCCACTGCGGGGATGCCGAAGTCGGAGCGCAAGCGGGCCGACCAGCCTTCGAACTCGGTCAACGCGTGCTGGAAGCGGGCGTAGCGCGCCTCGGTCAGCTTGATCGTCTCGCCGTCGCGTGCCTGGATCTCCAGCTCCCCGAACTTCCCGCGCACCAGCAGGTCTTCGAGCTGGGAGTCCTTCTCGAGGTAGGTCGCCTGGTTCCCCATCCGCACCAGGTAAAGCGGGGGCACGGCGATGTAGATGTGCCCGCGATCGAAAAGCTCGGGCATGTGCCGGTAGAGAAAGGTGAGGACGAGAGTCCTGATGTGAGCGCCGTCCACGTCGGCGTCCGTCATCACGATGATCTTGTGGTAGCGGAGTTTCGCGATGTCGAACTCCTCGCCAATGCTCGTCCCGATCACCTGGACGAGCGACTGGATCTCGGTGTTCGAGAGCACTTTGTGGATCCGGTTCTTCTCGGAGTTGATGATCTTGCCACGGAGCGGCAGGATCGCCTGGTTCGACTTGTCGCGGGCCTGCTTCGCGGAGCCGCCGGCGGAGTCGCCCTCGACGATGAAGAGCTCGGTCAGTTCGGGGTTGCGGATCTGGCAGTCCGCGAACTTCTTCGCCATGCCGCCTCCGAACGCCCCTTTTCGCCTGGTCAGGTCGCGTGCCTTCCGTGCCGCCTGACGCGCCCGGGAGGCTGAGATTGCCTTCTGGATGATCTGCTTTGCGTCCGTCGGATTCTCCTCGAGGAACTCAGCCAGCTTCTGGTTCACGGTCTGCTCGACCATGCCGCGGACCCACGGGTTCCCGAGCTTCGTCTTCGTCTGACCTTCGAACTGCGGCTCCTGCAGCTTCATCGAGATGACCGCGGCGAGGCCTTCGCGCACGTCCTCGCCCTCGAGATTCTCGTCCTTCTCTTTCAGAAAGCCCTTCTCGCGCCCGTACTTGTTCAGGGTTCGTGTCAGCGCGGCGTTGAAGCCAGAGAGATGCGAGCCGCCTTCGTGCGTGTTGATGTTGTTCGCGAACGAGAACACGGACTCGACGTACTTGGTGTTCCACTGCATCGCCACTTCCACGTGCCCGCGCTCGTTCTCGCCCGAGAAGTACACGACGTGCTTGTGCACCGGGTCCTTGGCTTCGTTGATGTGCTGCACGAAATCGCGGATGCCGCCCTCGTAATGGAACTCGACCGTCTCACCGTCGGCGCGTTCGTCGGTCAGGACGATCCGGAAGCCGCGGGTGAGGAACGCGGTCTCTCGGAGTCGCTGCTCGAGTGTCTCCTCGGACCACTCGACCTCCTCGAAGATGTCGGGGTCCGGCATGAACGTGATCGAGGTGCCTGTGTCTGTTGCCTTGCCGACCATCTGCATGTCCGCGATCGGTGCACCGCGTGCGAACTCCTGCCGGTAGATCTTTCCACCTCGCCTGACCTCGGCGATCAGCCACTCCGAGAGCGCGTTCACGACCGAGATCCCCACACCATGCAGTCCGCCCGAGACCTTGTAGCCGTCCCCGCCGAACTTTCCGCCGGCGTGCAGCTTGGTGAGGACGACCGTCAAAGCCGGCAAACCCTGCTCGGGCATGATGTCGACGGGGATGCCCGAGCCCCAGTCCCGGACGGTGACGGAGTTGTCCGGATGGATGTTTACATCGACCCGCTCGTTCCGGCCTGCGAGAGCCTCGTCGACCGAGTTGTCGACGGCCTCGTAGATCAGGTGATGCAGACCTCGGGGACCGGTCGACCCGATGTACATGCCTGGACGCAGGCGCACCGGCTCGAGACCTTCGAGCACGGTAATGTCCTTGGCGGAGTACGTCGTCTCTGTCAGAAAAAAGTCCTGCTAAAAAGGGGTTTACGAACCTCTCGGAGTCTACCAGAACGCTCGGTTGGCAGCCCGGGCAGCAAGGCTGGCTGCGGCAGCTGCAGCGACCGCTTCCCGCAGGCTTTCGTCCTCGATTCCAGCCGCCATTCGCCGGCCTTCCTCCTCGAGCTCCGGTGGCACTTTCAACACGGTCCGTGCGTCTTCTTTCACAGGCTCGGCGGCTGCGGCTGGTATGGGCCCCGGGGCGAACCTGAAGGTCGTCGGTGCGATCGGGCCAAGGGCCTCGGCGAGGCTCTCGGCGATCCCCTCCCGGAGCTGTGTCAGCTCGAATGCCCACGCACTCGAGCTCGTGTTGACGTGCAAGGTTCCATCACGCGCGATCCGGGCAGGCCACGCGTTCGCAGCAATGCCGTCACCGACCGCGGCAGGCCAGGCGGCAACGACATCCCCCATCACACCGGCGGTGCCGAACCTAGCGAGCTCGCCGCGGACGGCCTCTCCGATCCGCTCCGGAAGCCAGGTCATGCTGCGCGAGCCTCCCCGGGCGTCACCTCAACGATGAGCACCGCGTCCCGTGTTCCGGCGGGAAGCGAGTCGGTAGACGTCGTCGTGACGACGGTCTGCCCGCCGGGCGGAAGCGCACCCAGGAGGGCACGGCGGCGTTGGGAATCGAGCTCGGACAGTACGTCGTCGAGCAGAAGGAGCGGTGGCTCGCCTCGGCTCTCGCGAGACAAGCCGGCTTCAGCAAGCACGAGGGCGAGGACGGCGACCCGCTGCTCACCCTGGGAGCCGAAGCTTCGAAGATCGCGCCCGGCAGCGGCGATGCCGACGTCGCGGAGATGAGGTCCGGCACCGGTAAAGCCTCGCTCTAGATCCCGCTCGAGTCGCTCGCCGAGGTGAGTCTCCGTCAGGGGCCGAGGGTCATAGGTCAACGCAAGCTTCGCGAGGCCGAGGGTTTCGCCGGCCGCCTCGAAGCCGGGCGTCAAGCTTGCGACCAGCATGGCCCGGGCTGCATCGAGCTCGGTTCCGAGTGCTGCCAGCCGCTCGGTCCACGGCTCCACAGCCTCGAGAGTCGACATGCCCGCTCGAACGCGGCGGAGTGCTTCATTTCGCTGCGCGAGTGTCCGGCTGTACTCGGACGCAAGTCCTGCACGCGCGGGGAACCCTCTCCCGAGCATCCGGTCGATGTAAGCACGTCGAACGAGCGGCCCTCCTTTCACGACTGCCAGGCGGTCCGGGAGGAAGACCAGCGTCGCGAGCCTGCCTCTGAGCTCATCGGGGCCTCGCGTCGCGGCCCCGTTCACGAGGACACGCTTGTCGCGGCCTGCGATCGTCACCTGCGTCGAGACGGCCACGCTCTGATCCCGAACCGAGAGAGACACCCGCGCGGCGTCCTGCCCGAAGCGAACGAGTCGGCCCTCCGCCCTCGTCCGCGGCGAGAAGCCCTGGCTGCCGACGTGGATCGCCTCCAGCAAGTTGGTCTTGCCGACGCCGTTCTTTCCGATCACGACGACGAGCCCGGG
>DATHAG010000224.1:0-2757 GCA_035296825.1 Gaiellaceae bacterium
CGATGCGGATGGCCGACAGGCGGAACCACCATTCCTTGCCCTTGGAAGAGGCGGTCGCGACCGGCAGCCCGTTCACCGTGCTCGCCTCGAGGCTTCCGGCGTCGATCGTGTCGTTCCAGGTCGTGCGCAGAACGTCCTCAAGGCTCTGACCGCTTGGGGTGGCGGCCGCGTCGAACAGCAGACGCCGGCTGCCGTCCTCGGAGGAGCCGAGCACGGCTTCCGCGTTATTTTCCAGGGACATGCCCTCGGGGGCCTCGAACGCGACCCCGAGCCGTCCGTGGACGAAGCGCCGACTGCGAATGAGCCCATCGCTCGGGTCGTCCCCGAAGGGCAACCCGTCCAGCGCCGAAAGATAGCTCACCCGATCGCTCTCGCCGATACCCGGCGCGCTCGCCCGGCGGGCGGCCTGGAGGGCACGGGAAATTCGCTCGTCCGTGCTGGGGTGCGTGGACAGCATGTCGGACAGGGTCGGCCGGTTCTGATCGGCGCTGCCCCCGGATTTGCTGAGCGCCGTCAGAAACCTCGGGGCACCAAACGGATCGAAGCCCGCCCGGGCCAGGACCTTGACGCCCGCCTGATCGGCCTCGAGCTCCTGTGATCGGGAGAAGCTCGCCAGGGAGAACCGGGACCGGTCCTGGACGATCGCCGCCTCGGTGGGATTGTTGAGGACCCTCTGCGTGACTTTCGTGATCAGCGCGGACCGTGCCTCGAGTTCGCTGCGCAGCGAGGCATGCCGGAGGGTGACATGGGCGATTTCGTGCGAGAGAACCGCTGCCACCTCTGCGGTGTCATTGGCGAGCGCGAGCAGCCCCCGTGTCACGTAGAGACGCCCGGTCGGGAGCGCAAACGCGTTGACGACGGGCGAATTGAGGATCGTGACCCGGTAGGCTTCGTCCGGACGCTCGCTGGCGGCGACGAGCCGGGTCGTCATGTCGGCGAGGAGCCGCTGTACGGTGGGCGCCTGCACCTCGCCCCCAAAGGCTGCCACGAGCTTGGCGTGGTCCCGCTCGCTCTGGGTCTCCGCCCCTCCGGCTCGCGGCGCGGCAGGGGGAAAGGGTGGGGCATCGCCGCCAAACAGGGAGCAGCCCGAAAGCAGCGCCGCCGCGAGAAACGCCGCTACCGCCCCGTCCATCGCTGCCCGTCTCAGCCCCCTCATCCGATCGCCCGTGTCCCCGTCGCTGTCATCACCGCCTCGTGGGCTCGTCGAGCACCTCGACCGCCTCGGGGGCGGAAATCGTGAGGGCCGGACCCTGGCGCTCCTCCAGAATGCCGCGCGCCCGAATGCGGCGCCCTTCGAGAGCCGCCCGGCCGAGACCCCGCTCCTGCAGAAGAGTCCAGACCCGCTTCGGCAGGACGATGGTGAAGTCGGTCGCCCAATCCGTTCCGAAATTCAAATATGTCTGTTGCCGCCGCTCGCCGACGCTCCGAATCCGGCCTTCCACAAGGGTGAACTGGCCGATTCGCTCCCGCAAACGCGTGACGTCTCCAACGGGAACCGGCTTATAACGGTCCTCGGCCCACAGACCAAGGCCCCGGTCTCGAGCGGTCGCCTCGAGCGCCAGCGTCTCGGGCGTACAGGCGCCCTCGCCGGTGGCCGTGTCGACAAGGGCCAGCCCCGATTCGACAAGCCCATGCGCGACATCGAGCCGCTCCGCTTGGCCGGCGAGGACGAGACGCGCCGGCAGGCGGCCCCAGCGATCCCGTGCTGGTGCACCCTGAACGAGGACTTCGCGCCCCTGGCGCCCGCGCAGCCAAGTCAGCGCGGCTGTGCGGGACGGCGCCTCGTCCGGCAGCCGCAGGCCCATGAGCCGCACCGGTCCGCTCGAGCGGAGCACGGGCTCTCCGTCCTCCGTCACTGTCTCGATCCAGTCGACGACGGTGGCGGGCGGGCAGGGCGCCTTTGCGGCCGAAGCCTCGGCGAGCGGCGCGGCTCCGAGGAGCGCCAGGAGAAACGAGGCGAGCGGCGCGGCTCCCAGGAGCGCCGGGAGAAACGAGGCGAGCCTTCGCAAGCCATGGAGGCAGGCGAAAAGCCCGCGAGCCGGACATGTCGGCAGGGGCCCCGAGAAGGGCTTCGAGCCCGCGCCGACCAACTGCTGCAAGAAGCGGCCCATCAAGTCGGACATGGACGGCACGGCCTATCCGCGTGGGTTCTTGGGCGAGCGCTCCGCGAAGCTCGGCCCTGCGTAGATCGTCTTCTGAGCGGCCCAAGCGACCTCATCCGGACTTGCATGGGTGAACGGTATGTGCCTCCGCCCCGGTTCCGCATTCGGATTCGTCGCCGTGAGGTACTCCAGAATCACCGCCGAGTCCCAAAGTTTCACATCGCCATGAGCCGCCTTGCCCGCCGCGCGGTCGAGCACTTCACGAGCAGCACCGAGCTTGGTTCGATGAGGGGCACCTGCAGAGTCGGCGCCACCTTCGCTCTCTCCTCGACACCCGGCATCGTATAGGTCTCGTCGCGCTCGAACGGGAGCGCTTTTTCGGCAAGGGCGACACGAACCGCGCGAGCGGAGGGAGACCCTGTCGTAAAGAACAGCGTGCGCATGCGTCAGCCCCCTGATCCGGGTCAGCATGCACGAGGTCGACAGCACGATCCAGAGGGGATGAAGGGCCGGGGCGAGCTTCGATCGGTTGCGCTCTTCTCGATCCCGACCGCGCGGCTAGGATCGAGAAGAGCGAAGATCGTGCCGGGGTGTCGGAGCGAGGAACCGGTCGGTCGCCACACCCGAACCTGCGCCGTCCCGGGGCTTCATTGAG
>DATHAG010000225.1:0-4523 GCA_035296825.1 Gaiellaceae bacterium
CAGAGCCACGGCAAGGTGGTCAGGGACACCGTCAAGCGCGATCTCGACGGGGCCCGCAAGCTGCTCGACGACCTGGCCAAGGCGGGGGTCGACTACGACGACGTCGTCGAGACCCTGGAGCGGGAAGGAGTCGAGAAGTTCGCGGATTCCTTCGCGGAGCTCCTGGAGGGCATCCAACAGTCGAGCCGGGAGCTGGTCGCCGCCTGATGCAGGTCGGCACCGCCGAGCTCGTCGAGCGGATCTGGAACCGCGACGCAACGCTCTGGACCGGGGCTGACGAGAATCGCTGGCTCGGCTGGCTGGACGAGCCCCTGCGCATGCAGGAGCGCATCGAGGAGGTCGAGGCGTTCGCTCTCGGTGTGTACGAGGACGGCCTCACCGACGTCGTCCTCGCGGGCATGGGCGGCTCGAGCCTCGCTCCCGAGGTGCTGCGCCGGACTTTCGAGGCGGAGAGCTTCCACGTTCTCGACACCACCCATCCGAAGGCCATCCGCGCTCTCGAGCGACGGCTCGACCTCGGGAAGACACTCTTCCTCGTCTCCTCGAAGTCCGGTTCGACGCTCGAGACCCGCTCACACGTGGATTACTTCTGGGAGCAGCTGGGCGAGGGCAGTCACTTCGCCGCGGTCACGGACCCGGGATCGGATCTGGAGCGGATAGCCGGGGAGCGTAGCTTTCGAGCCACGTTTCCGGGCGAGCCCACGATCGGCGGACGCTACTCGGCCCTGTCGATGTTCGGGCTGGTGCCGGCCGCGCTCATGGGCGTCGACCTGGAGCGCTTCCTGCTCAGGACGGCCGAGATGGTCGAGGCCTGCCGCCTCGACGACGGCAATCCTGGGCTCGAGCTCGGCGAGCGTCTCGGAGCTGGCTGGCGCCAGGGGCGGGACAAGCTGCAGATCAACCCGAATCCGGGTGGCTTCGGCCTCTGGGCAGAGCAGCTGATCGCGGAGTCGACCGGGAAGCAGGGAAAGGGCCTCGTGCCGGCTCCCGGTGAGACCGGAGAGGGCCCCGACCGCCAGAGCGAGGAGGTCCGGGTCGAGCATCCGTACGAGCTTGGTCAGGAGTTCTTCCGGTGGGAGTTCGGGACCGCGGTCGCCGGGGCTTTAATCGGCATCAACCCGTTCGACCAGCCCAACGTGCAGGAGGCAAAGGATCGGACGAATGCGATCCTCGACTCCGGCGACGATCCCGAGCTCGAGCCGGAGGGGGAGCCGTTCGCCGGGGCCGGAGAGGGCGACTACGTCGCTATCCTGGCCTTCGTCGAGCCGAGCGAGGAGAACGATCGCCGGCTCGAGACGCTCGCCGGCCGTGCGCGCACCGAGACCGGCTGCGTCGTCACGCGTGGGTACGGGCCGCGCTACCTGCACTCGACCGGCCAGCTCCACAAGGGCGGGCCCCCGACCGGCGTCTTCCTCCAGGTCGTGGACGATCCCGGCGAAGAGCTCCCCATCCCGGGCCAGGAGTTCGGCTTCGGCCGACTGATGAGAGCGCAGGCTGCGGGCGACTACGCGGCGCTCAAGGAGCGAGGGCTCCGGGTTGCGCGGGCGCGTTGGGAGGATCTCGGCGTATGAAGCTCGCCATGGTCGGACTCGGCCGCATGGGCGGCAACATGGTGAAGCGGCTCGAGCGGGACGGGCACGAGCTTGCGACCTATGCGCGGAGCGGCGGCGGCACTGCTGCCTCGCTCGAGGAGCTGGTGGGCCAGCTCGAGCCGACCCGCGTCGTGTGGCTCATGATCCCGGCGGGCGATCCCACCGAGGGGGCCTTCCAGGAGCTGCTCGGCCTCCTCGACGAGGGCGACGTGATCGTCGACGGTGGAAACTCCAACTTCCGCGATTCCCAGCGTCGGCATGGGCTGGCCGCCGAGAAGGGCATCGGCTTCGTTGACGCCGGCGTTTCGGGAGGCGTCTGGGGCCTCGAGGTCGGCTACTGCCTCATGGTCGGCGGGGACGACGATGCCGTGCGGGAAGTCGAGCCCGCCTGCCGGACGCTGGCGCCCACGGACGGTTACGCCCACGTCGGCCCTTCCGGTGCCGGGCACTTCGTGAAGATGGTCCACAACGGGATCGAGTACGGGCTCATGCAGGCGTACGCGGAGGGCTTCGAGGTGATGGAGCGCTCCGAGTTCGACCTCGACCTGCATGAGATCGCCGGTATCTGGCGGTATGGCTCTGTCGTCCGCTCGTGGCTCCTCGAGCTGCTCGTGGCCGCGTTCGAGAAGGAGGGCACGCACCTCGACAGGATCGAGGGCTACGTCGAGGATTCGGGCGAGGGGCGCTGGACGATCGCCGAGGCGATCGCCGAGGACGTTCCTGTGCCAGTGATCAGCGCCGCGCTCTTTGCACGCTTCGCTTCCCGCCAGGAGGAGTCGTTCGCCGCCAAGATCACGGCGGCCCTCCGAAACCAGTTCGGCGGCCACGCGGTCAAGGCCGTCGAGCAAGCTCAACGGAGCCCCGACCCTCGTTGACATGACCCAGGTCGCCGAGAATGCCGAGAACCCGCTCCTCGAAGGGCTTCGCCGCCGCAGGACACCCGAGCCGTGCGCGCTCACGATCTTCGGCGCCTCGGGCGACCTGACGCAGCGGAAGCTCTTCCCCGCCCTTTACGCACTCGCACTCCGGCGGCTCCTGCCCGAGAGCTTCGCGATCCTGGGCGTCGCCCGGAGCGAGATGTCGACCGACGACTTCCGCGCGAGCATGGAGCAGGCTGTGAAGGAGCACGGCCGCGATGAGTTCCGGCAGGATGTCTGGGACCAGCTGGCGGAGAGCACGCGTTATGTCTCCACGGACTTCGCCGACGATCCGGGCGAGGACTCGGTGATCGCGTGCCTGAACGAGCTCGACGAGACGTATGGAACGGCCGGGAACCGCGTCTACTACCTAGCCGTCCCGCCAGCTGCGATCAAGACGATCGTCACCGAACTCGGCGAGCGTCGGCACGCGACCGGCTGGACGCGCCTCATCGTCGAGAAGCCGTTCGGCCACGACCTCGAAAGCGCGAAGCAGCTGAACGCCTGCATTCTCGAGCACTTCGAGGAGAGCGAGATCTTCCGGATCGACCATTACCTGGGCAAGGAGACGGTCCAGAACATGCTCGTCCTTCGCTTCGCGAACGGCATCTTCGAGCCGATCTGGAACCGGCAGTTCGTCGACCACGTCCAAATCACCGTCGCCGAGTCCCTCGGGATCGAAGGCCGCGCCGCGTTCTACGAGAAGGCGGGGGCTGTCCGGGACATCGTCCAGAACCACATGCTGCAGCTGCTCTGCATCTCCGCCATGGAGCCGCCGATCGACTTCACTGCGGAATCGGTGCGAAACGAGAAGGTGAAAGTGCTGAAGGCGCTCCACACCCCCGGGCCCAAGCACGTTGTTCGCGGTCAGTACGGCCCCGGCTACATCGAGGGGGAAGAGGTGCCTGGCTATCGCGAGGAGGAAGGTGTCGCACCCGATTCGATGACGGAGACCTTCGTCGCTGCGAAGCTCTACGTGGACAACTGGCGCTGGGCCGACACGCCCTTCTACATCCGCACTGGAAAACGGCTGCCGCGGCGTGAGACCACGATCGCGATCCAGTTCAAGCGCGCGCCGCATCCACCCTTCCAGCTCGACTCCGCCGACGAGCTGCGGCCGAACGTGCTGAACGTCCACATCCAGCCCGACGAGGGCGTCTCGCTCGGCATCAGCGCCAAGGTGCCGGGGCAGGGGATGACGATCCGTACCGTCAACATGGACTTCCTCTACGGCGGCGCGTTCCGAACCGGCTTGCCGGAGGCCTACGAGCGCCTCATCCTCGACTGCATGCTCGGCGACCCGACGCTCTTCACCCGGGCCGACGAGGTCGAGGAGCAATGGGCGCTCGTCGATGCGATGATCGCTCCCTGGAAGCGCGACCGACCTGGGTTCCCGAACTACGCGGCCGGCACCTGGGGACCGCCTGCCTCCGACGAGCTCCTGCACCGCGACGGCCGCTCTTGGCGCCGGCATTGAGCGAGCTCTCGTCCATCCGGGAGATCGAGGAGGCGCTGACGACGCTTCGCCACGAGTCCGACCCGCCGGACGGCGGGCCCACCCAGCGGACCAGCAGCATGACGCACATCGCCTGGGTGCCTGCCCGCTGGGTCGAGGCGGCAACCGGAACCTTGGTCGGCCTCGCCGAGCGGCATCCGTCCCGCTCCATTCTCCTCTTCCCTAAGCCGGACGACGAGCGCGACGCCCTCGAGGCCGACGTTGACCTGCGGTGCTACGTGCACCGGGGCGAGCATCGCGAGGTCTGCTCCGAAGTGATCGAGATCCATCTGTGCGGCGCTCGGTCGAGCTCACCCGCCAGCGTCGTTGAGCCGCTGCTCCTCGCAGACCTCCCGGTCTTCCTCCGCTGGCGCGGGCCCGTGGGCAGGACCGAAGGCGAACGGGACTTGATCGGGGTCGTCGACAGGCTCATCGTCGATTCGAGCGAGTGGCCAGACCTCGAGGACGAGTACGGCCACGTTGCCGGTCTCTTCGACGAGGTCGTGGTCTCCGACATTG
>DATHAG010000226.1:0-3516 GCA_035296825.1 Gaiellaceae bacterium
AAGCTCGGCTGGGAGCCCCGGGTGCGCTTCAAGGAGCTGATCGAGCTGATGGTGGACGCCGACGTGGCTGCTCTCGAGGATCAGCTCGCCGGCAAGATTACCCGCTGACTAACCGGCTTCGCGCATGAAGACGGCGTCGACTTGGAGGACCTGCCCCGTCGCCGGATCCTCGAAGGCGGGCTCCAGCCGCTCAGGCTGAAATCCGCGCTCCTGCAAATGGGCGACTACGTCAGTCCAACTCGGTGCGCCCTCGTACAGCGGGACCAGGGAGAGCTCCGTCTGGACCCCGGTCAGGCGCGGCAGGGATCGCTCTGCGCCGCGAAGAGCCTCGAGCTCGTACCCCTGGACGTCGAGCTTGAGGAAGACTCCCTCGCCGTCCCTGACGAGACGCTCCCAGACCTCGTCGACTGTGCTCAGCTCGATTCTCTCCTTCCCGATGTAGACCGATGCCGGATCGCTGCGGGCGTGCCGCTCGCCCATCTCGAGCAGGGAGCTGCTGTCCGAGTTGCCGGCGACGTTGATCTCCGCCTCCCCCGACTCGGCGCCGAGCGCCAGCCGATGGCAGGTCCAGCCCGGATCCTCCGCCGCCAGCTTTTCGAGCTTGGCGAATGCCGCCTGCAGGGGCTCGAACGAGCAGATCCTGCCGCGGTATCCGCCCGCTCTGATCGTCCAGCCGTAATTCCCGGTCGATGCCCCCACGTCGAGGACGAGATCGACACGACGGTTGGCGAGGAAGTCACCGAGGGTCCGGGGAGGCCCGCGATGGGGCTGCAGGTCGAGCCCGCGAAGGCGGGCGAGCCGCTGCAGGAAGTTGAAGATCCGTGCCTTCCCCCTCGCCCACACAGCGGACAGTTTGCCAGGCGGATTTGTCAAGATCTCGGCCGGGGATGATGAGGGGCAAAGCAGAACGGGAGCGGGTGCTGGTCGCGGTGGTGGCCGAGACCCGGGCGTGGGAGGTCACCACCGAGAGCTTCTTCACGAATGTTCTCGACGTGCTCGGTGCGGATCTCGCCCTCTGCGTCGGGGATCATGAGAGCGAGAACCCCTTCTACGAGCGGGCGAGGTTCGTCTGGCGTACCCGCGAACCTGACGACTGGGGCGACCTTTACGACCGAAAGGCCAGGGGGCCGCAGTGGCGAGTGCTGCTCACACCCGGTGCCCAGCTGCTCGGCGGCGTCGATGATCCCGAGATCAAGGAGATCGGTTCCGGCGCGATCGTCCTCTACTTCCGCCAGTTCTTGAAGGAATCAATCGAGCGCGAGGGGATCGCGGACGACTACGACTGGCTCGTCGTCACCCGCTCGGACTTGCTCTGGCCGACGCCCCACCCGAGCACCCGGCGCCTCTCCGCCCGACGCATCTATGCGCTGGATGGCGAGAGCTACGGCGGCGTGGAGGACCGCCACCTGATCGTGCCCCGTCGTTACATCAGGCGATTCCTCCAGGTGCCCGACCCGATCTTCTCCGATCCGATCGGCCTCAAGAACCAACTCGATCGAATCAGCGTGGCGCAGGACTGGCCCGTCCTCAACCCGGAGCGCTACCTCGCAGCCCGCCTCAAGTCGCTCCGGCTCATGCGCCGCGTCAGGTTCCTTCCCTACGTCCCCTTCCTGGTCCGGGCTCCCGGAGGCTCGACCCGCTGGAGCCCCGGCTTCTTCGACGAGGAGCTCGGCGCCTACATCAAGTACCCGACCGAGCTCGAGCGCTCACGGATCGCTCAGCGCTTCGTCTCCGACCAGCAGTCGTGGCGCCGGTACCTGGCACCCATCCGCGGAGCCCGCCTGCGGCGGGAGCTCAGGGACGCCTATCGGGAGCGCGATCTCTACGAGCGGCCGTTCCCCCTGCGCGAGGCTCACCTGCGCGGGGCTCGGAGGCTGAGGCGCTCAGCCTCGATCATGCGGGGGTGGCTGCACCTGCGCATCGCACGCATCGGTGCCGCGCTTCGGCGGATTCCCGGGGTCGCTCCGCTGCTCGACGCCCGGATCCGGCGGATGCGGCGACGCGCGGATCGCCGTGCCGCCGGGCGGATGTAGGCCGAGCTTCGCCCTCTCTAGAGTGCCCGCGATGAACGGCCCCTCACTGAGCTACTGCAAGCTCTGCGAGCTCGCGGACTTCCGCGATCCGGATCTGCGCGCGCTGATACGCGACATGGCGACGGAGGACATCGGTCCGGAGTACCCGGACGGCACGGAGCACCGCAAGCCGTGGGAGGTCGCGATGACTGCTCGTGCTCTCCGCGATTTCGGCGCGCTTCGCGAGGACGCCGAGATTCTCGGCGTGGGGGCAGGGCGCGAGGCGACTGTCTTCTGGCTCACCCGCCATGTCAGGAGGGTGTTCGCGACCGACCTGTACCTCATGGAGGACTCATGGTCGGAGACGGACTCGGGGGCGCAGATGCTGGTCGCGCCGGATAGAGGGGTGCAGATGGACTGGAACCCGCGACGGCTCATCGTCCAGCATATGGACGGCCGCAAGCTCAGCTACGAGGACGAGTCCTTCGACGGCATCTTCTCGTCCGGCTCAATCGAGCACTTCGGGACACTCGACGAGATCCGCGAGAGCGTCGAGGAGATGCACCGGGTCCTCCGTCCAGGCGGCGTCGCCGCGATCGCGACCGAGTACCGACTGGCCGGACCGCCTCCCGGGATGCCCGGCACCGTGCTCTTCGACGAACGGGAGCTGCGACGGGTCGTGCTGGATGGACTTGACTGGGAGCTCGCGTCTCCGCTCGATCTATCGAGCTCCGATCAGACGCTCACGACGGTGATCGATTGGGACAGCCTCTTCGAGACTGACATGCCGAAGCCATCGATGTTGGACAAGGTCAAGGACCTCTTCGGCATGGAGGTCAATCTGCCGCCTCCACAGATCAAGCAGGGCCCCCTGATCTATCCGCATGTGGTTCTGCAAAAGGACGAGCACATGTGGACCAGCGTCCACGTGGCACTGATCAAGCCGGGCAGCTGAGCGGCTCGCTAGCGGCGACGGAGGCGGTCGCGGCGCCGGATCCGGGGGCGGATCCGCTCGGGCACGTACTCGAGCAGGTCGCCACTGAGCTCGAGGAGACGCTCGAAGACTCGCCGTGGTACTCCCAGGAGGTAGTAAGTGGCGAGGAACCGCGCTCGGCGTCTCAGGGAAAGTGCGAAGTCGTAGGTGATGACGCGCTCGTCCGAGCCGGAAGACACGAGCCGCTCATAGCTGGTCGGGCGCAGGAAGCCGCCGACCGACACCATGAACGGCTTCAGTCCCATCTCACGGTAGATCTCGAGGATGTCCTCCGACGTGTGGCCGGTGTGCGTCGCGTGGTCGGGAGTGAACTCGACGGTCGCGATCAGGTCCGGGTTGTTCTCGAAAAGGCCAGTCGCCCCGCGCAGCACCAGATGATCGGTCCCTTCGCAGTCGACCTTGAGGAAGTCCACGCGCTTATCCACAAGCTCATCGAGGCGGTAGGCGGGAACGGTCGATTCCCGAGGTGGCCCCGCGCTGACGTGCGTGAATGGCCCTCCCTCGGGGAGC
>DATHAG010000227.1:0-2013 GCA_035296825.1 Gaiellaceae bacterium
GTCGGCGGCGGGTCTGCCGGAGCGGTGCTCGCGGCGCGTCTAGCCGAGAACGGCGGCGTGAGCGTCTGTCTGCTCGAAGCAGGCCCTTCGGACGAGGGCAAGCCCGAGATCCTAGAGCTCCAGCGCTGGCCCGAGCTTCTGCAGTCGGAGTACGACTACGACTACGAGATCGAGCCGCAGGAGCGCGGCAACAGCGAGATCCGCCATAGCCGCGCGCGTGTTCTCGGCGGCTGCAGCTCCCACAACGTGTGCCAGGCCTGGCGGGCGCCCGACTACGACCTTCGGGCCTGGGAGGCCGCCGGGGCGGCCGGCTGGGGGCCGGAGGGGACGCGGCGCTATTACGACCGCGTCTTCGAGCGGACCCGCCTCGAGCACGACTCGCCGGACAACGACGCCGCCGCGGCCTTCATCGAGGCGTGCACGCAGGCCGGCTATCCCGAGCACACCTGGAACGGCGACGGAGGCAGGGAAGGCACGGGCTGGGTGCCGGTGAACGCGAAGGGCAAGCTGCGACGGTCGAGCTCAGTCTCCTACCTGCATCCGCTCTCGGGACTCCCTCAGAACCTCGAGGTCAGGACCGGGGTACAGGCGCTCCGGATCCTGCTGGACGAGGAAGGGGGCGCGACGGGCGTCGAGACATCCGGCGGCGAGGTGTCGGCCCGGCGCGAGGTGGTCGTCTGCGCGGGCGTCTTCGATTCGGCGAAGCTGCTCCTCCTCTCGGGAATCGGCCCTGCCGGGCAGCTGCAAGAGCTCGGGATCCACGTCCGAGCCGATCTGCCGGTCGGCGAGCATCTGATCGACCATCCCGAGGGGGTCGTCATCTACCGAACGAAACGGCCGATCCGGCAGCCCTCGACCACGTGGTGCGATGCCGTGCTCCTGGCCAAGGCGCCGGGCTCCGAGTCGGAGGGCCCGGATCTCATGCTGTGGTTCTTCTCAGGCCACTTCGAGGAGTTCACGACCAAGGCGGGCGAGGTCGACGAGATGACGGCCTTCTCGCTCGGGCCGGACGTGACGCACCCGCGGAGCGAGGGCACCGTCAGGCTTCGCTCGACCGACCCGTCGGATCCGCCGCGGATCGACCCACGCTACTTCACTGATCCCGAAGGCTTCGATGAGCGGACGGTGCTCGAGGGCATCAAGCTGGCCCGGCGGATCGCCGAGCAGCCCGCGCTCGCGGACTGGATCGAGCGCGAGCTCCAACCGGGGCCGGAGATGACGAGCGACGACGAGTTGATGGCGTATGCACGGACGACGGCGTACACCGCGTTTCACCCGGCCGGAACGTGCAAGATGGGCGCGCCGGACGATCCGCGTGCGGTGGTCGACCCGGAGCTTCGCGTGCGGGGCGTCCGACGACTACGGGTCGCGGACGCATCGATCATCCCGAGCATGATTGGGGTCAACATCAACATCACCTGCATGATGATCGGCGAGAAATGCGCCGATCTCGTGCGCGGGACCTAGATCCAGGAGGAAGTCATGGCGACTGTCGCAACGCGTAACGGAGCCTTCATCGGCGGGGAATGGGTGGCCGGTGACGGCGAGGAGATCGAGGTTCGGAGCCCCGGGAGCGGCGAGGTCGTCGGTTCCGTGGTGGGCTCGACGCCCGCGCAGGTGGACGCGGCCGTCGAGGCCGCGGCCGAAGCCTTTCCTGCCTGGCGGAAGACGTCCCTGCTCGAGCGGGTCGAGCTCTGCCGGCACGCCTACTCGCTGTGCCTGGAGCGAAACGAGGAGATTGCGCAGATGATCTCCCGCGAGGTCGGAAAGACGATTCGCGAGGCGCGCGAGGAGATGGAGGAGTTCACCTCCGACCACTTCCGTCGTGCGTCGGAGGACGTCCTGCGCTATGCGGGCAAGGTATTGCCCTCCACGCAGGAGCGGTCGAATGACAAGCGGATCGTGATCGTCCAGGAGCCGATCGGCGTCGTCGCGGCCGTTTCGCCGTGGAACTTCCCAGTCGACATTGCGGGGATCCCGATCGTCTACGGGCTCGCGATCGGCTGCACCGTC
>DATHAG010000228.1:0-3437 GCA_035296825.1 Gaiellaceae bacterium
CTCTACGCAGCATCACGAGCCGGCGCTTCATGGCGAAGAGCTTCCGGAGGGGCTCGTCGCCCGGCCTCGCTAAGAACTCTTCCTCGAGCTCGTCCAGCTCATCGTCGAACCCGGAGAGGGCCGGGAAGAAGCTGTCGACCAGGCCGTCCACGACCCGGTGGAGCGTGAGTGCGGGATCCCGAACGTCGATGTGGTGGGCCGCGCAGTGCTGCTTGAGCTCGTCGAGGGCGGGAGCGACGTCTCTGTGCACGGTGACCAGAAAGCGCTCCGAGTAGAAGCAGTGCACTTCGACCAGACCGTCATCGTCCGGAGACCACCCGTAGACGACGAGGAAGACGTAGTCGCCGTAGGGCTCGAGCTTCGCACGCTGGCCGAAGTGCTCCGAGTCCTCGATTGCCAGCGGATGGAACTCGAACGCATCCCGCAGGATTTCGAAGTCCGAGCGGTCGGGCTCCATGAGGTCGAGCCAGAAGAACTCGCCGGAGCGCAGGTGGTCCTCGATCGCGGCCCGGTCTACGGGCTAGACCACGTCGCCGGCACGCTCGACGAGCGTCGCGCTCAAAACCAGCGCTTGTAGCGGAAGAACGCCAGCATCCCGCCGAGCGTCGTGATCATGCTCACGATGATCACCCAGAAGGCGGTGTGTGTGCCCTCTCCGGGGAAGAGCACGTTCATTCCGAAGACGCTCGCGATCAGGGTCAGCGGAAGCAGCGTCACGCTGATGATCGTCAGGAGTCGCAAGACGTCGTTCTGCTTGTGGGAGATGACGGATTCGTTGGTCGACTCGAGCCCCTCGAGAACCTCCTTGTAGTTGTCGAGGAGGTCCCAGATCCGCTCGGCAGCGTCGACGATGTCGTCGAAGTAGATATCGAGCTCCTCCGGCAGGAAGCGCTGCGTGTAGCGCTCGAGAACACGAAGAGTCGCGCGCTCGGGCTTGATGATCTTCCGGTAAGCGATGATCTCCTGCTTCGCGTTCGAGATGTCCCGGACGACGTTCTCGGAGCGCCCCTCGAACACATCCTCCTCCAGCGCGACGAGCTTGTAGCCGATCTTGTCGAGGATCGGGAAGCAGTAGTCGAAGAGGTCGTCGAGGACGTGGTAGAGCAGGTAGCCCGAGCCCTTCGAGAAGAGGCTCTCCCGCAGCTCGGCGTCGTCACCGCAGCGGTTGAACAGATAGGTGACCGGGTGCAGCTCGACGTTTGGCAGCGTGATCAGGAAGTCGGGCCCGAGGAAGATGTCGAGCTCGGCCGCGTTCAGCCGCTGCACCGTCTTGTCGTAGAAGGGGAAGTGCAAGACGACGAACAGGTACTCGGGGTACTCGTCGATTTTCGGCCGCTGCCGGTTCGAGAGCACGTCCTCGATGTCAAGCTCGTGGAAACCAAAGCGCTCTGCGAGCGCAGCTACCTCACGCGAGGAGGGCTCCGGCGCGTGGACCCAGGTCAGCCCGTTAGCGGAGAGCTCTTCGATGCGACCCCGCGCCGGCTCGGCGAGCTCGCCCACACCGCCGTGCGCGCGCCCGCGCCGCAGTCTCGGTCTGGGGAGAGTTGGCCGTGCCATAGGTACTTAGCGGGTCGTCCAGTCGCATCGAAGAAGATTCTACCCGGGGAGCCTTTCTCCTAGCTCAGCGGGGCTTGGAGGCTCCCGGCGTGCACGGTGGTCGCCACGCGGGCTCCCCCCGGTGGGGCTCGTTGGCCCGACTGCCCCAATCCGAGCGAGTCGCCCTGGTCGGCGCGGAAGCGCCGGCCGGACTCGTTGTCGGGAGTGCGCCTGGCAGGAATCGAACCTGCGACCTTGCGCTCCGGAGGCGCACGCTCTATCCCCTGAGCTACAGGCGCGGGAGGGCTTAGTCTACCGGCCGTGGAGCTGGCCCATCGTCCCGTCACCCTGCCGCTGGAGCAGCCCTTCACGATCTCGCGCGAGACGAGCGTCGAGGAGAAACTCGTCTGGATCGAGCTTCGGCATGCCGGCACGACGGGCTACGGCGAGGCGGCCCCCCAGGGGCACTACGGGGAGTCCGTCGAGTCAGCCTCGGCATTTCTGGACGAGGTCGGCGACCTGCTCGGGGATGACCCCTTCGCACTCGAGGAGATCGGCGAGCGCCTGGCCGAACGCCCCGGGGAGATGGCGGCGAAGTCGGCCGTCGATGCCGCGCTCCACGACCTCTGCGGGAAGCTGACCGCCACGCCGGTCTGGAGGTTGCTCGGGCTCCGTCGGACCGGGCCGCCCACCTCCTGGACGATCTGGCTCGGCGATCCTGACGACATGGCCCGGCGCGCTGAGCAGGTCGATCCGCGCTTCCGGCGGCTGAAGCTGAAGCTGGGGGGTCGCGACGGGCTCGACGTCGAGCGGGTCCGGCAGGTCCGGAGTGTCACCGAGCTGCCGCTCATGGTGGACGTCAACGAGTACTGGGAGCTCGACGAGGCGATCGAGAACATCGCAGCGCTGTCGAGCCTCGGGGTTGAATACGTCGAGCAGCCTCTTCCCGCAGGCGACGCTGGCGGCCCGCGGCTGAAGCGCGAAACCGCGCTCCCGGTGTACGTGGACGAGGACTGCCACACCCTGGCCGACGTGGCCCCGTGCGCGGAGCGCGCCCAGGGGATCAACATCAAGCTGGCCAAGAGCGGAGGCATTCGGGAAGCCCACAAGATGGCTGTTACGGCCCGCGCGCTCGGTCTCGGAGTCATGCTCGGCTGCATGATCGAGTCGGGTCTCGGCATCTCGGCCGCGTGCCAGGTCGCGAGCCTGTGCGACCACGTCGATCTTGACGGCAACCTTCTGCTCGCGGAGGACCCCTGGCCCGGCGTGGCTTTTGAAGAAGGCATCCAAGTTCCGCCCGAGGAGCCCGGGCTGGGCGTCCGCGAAGCGATCCGGTCACGGGAGTGAAGCGCTACTTGATCCTCGCTGAGGGGTACGTCACCGACGCGCATTACGGGAAGACCATGCGTGGGGTGCTGAACTACGGCTCGGACGACGTCGTCGCGCTCCTCGACTCGGAGCACGCCGGGGAGACGATCAATGGTCATCCTGTCGTCGGATCCGTCAAGGAGGCACTCCGGTACGAACCGAACACGGCCCTCGTGGGCGTCGCCACCTCGGGTGGGAGGCTGCCCCAGGCTTGGCAGACGATCCTCCGGGACGCGATTGTGGCCGGGCTCGACGTCGAGTCGGGAATGCACGAGTTCTTGGACGAAGATCCGGAACTGGTCGCCCTCGCCGCGAAGCACGGAGTCAAGCTTCGTGACCTCCGCCGGCCGCCCGCCGGCCTGACCGTCCCGTCGGGAGCGAATCTCGAGCAGGAGGCGGCGGTCGTCCTCACCGTCGGATCCGACTGCGCAATCGGCAAGATGACTGTCTCGCTCGAGCTCGACCGCGCCGCTCGCGAGCGCGGCATCCGGTCAGTGTTCGTCCCCACAGGCCAAACCGGGATCGCGATCGCC
>DATHAG010000229.1:0-10688 GCA_035296825.1 Gaiellaceae bacterium
CGGGACCGGGTCACCCGCGTGCGCTGCGCGCCCATCTCGGTCGACGTTCGCGAGTTCAAGGAGCTGGCGGGGAGCGAGGAGGTGCTCGCAGCCGAGGCCGAGATCATCGCCGAGCGTCCGGAGTTCCTCGTAGTGCGTGTCGACCGGACCGATCCGTCGAAGAACGTCGTCCGGGGTTTCCGGGCCTTCGACCTGTACCTCGATGCCCATCCCGAGATGCACGGACGGGTCGGAATGCTGGCCCTGCTCGATCCGTCCCGTCAGGACATTCCGGAGTATGCGGAGTACCTCGGCGCGATCCAGCGGTCAGCCAGGGCGGTGAACGACCGCTTCCAGCGGCCGGGGTGGAAGCCGCTCGATCTCCAGATCCAGGACGACTTCCCCCAGGCTGTCGCCGCCTACAAGCAGTTCGACGTGCTGCTGGTGAACGCGATCTTCGACGGCATGAACCTCGTCGCGAAGGAGGCGCCTCTCGTCAACGTCAGAGACGGGGTCGTGATCCTCTCTGAGAACGCGGGCGCCCACGAGGAGCTGGCCGCCTGGGCCGTTTCGATCAACCCGTTCGACGTGGCCGGTCAAGCCGAAGCGATCCACGCCGCGATCACGATGACCGAGAGTGAGCGGGTTGCGAGGATCGAGGCGATTCGCGATTGGGTGGGCGTTCACGACATCAGCAAGTGGATCGAGACTCAACTCACCGACCTCGACGAGGCCGTGGCAACAGCGCGAGTACACTGACTCCGGTGTCTCGGCCCGACGGCGCGAAGCTCAGCCACGTGGACGAGGAGGGGGCGGTCGGCATGGTCGACGTGGGAGGAAAGCCGCGCGAGCGGCGCCGGGCGACGGCTCTCGCCTTTGTCCGGATGCATGCGGACACGGCGGCGACGCTCCGCTCGCTTCCGAAAGGTGACGCATTGGCCACCGCGCAGATCGCGGGCATCATGGCTGCGAAGCGGACCCCGGAGTTGATCCCGCTCTGCCACCCGCTTCCACTGGCGCACGTCGCGGTTCGGCTGGCCGTCGAGCACGAGGGCGTGTCGATCGAAGCGACGGCCGAGACGACGGCGCGGACCGGCGTCGAGATGGAGGCGCTCACGGCCGTCTCCGTTGCCGCCCTCACCGTCTACGACATGGCGAAGGCGGTCGACAAAGAGATGGTCATCGAGGAAATTCGGCTCCTCGAGAAGGTGAAGGGGCACGCGTGAGAGCGGCAGTGCTCACCGTCTCCGACGGCGTTGCTGCCGGCGAGCGCGAGGACTTGAGTGGAGACGAACTCGAGTCGCTCCTCCGAGCCGAGGGGCATGAGGTTGTGCGCCGCCTCGTACCGGACGAGCACGAAGCGATCGCGGCGGCGCTCCGAGAGCTCTCTGCCGCCGCCTCGCTGATCCTCACGACCGGCGGGACGGGGGTCGCACCGAGGGACGTGACTCCCGAAGCGACGGCGAGCATTCTCGAGCGACCTGCGCCCGGAATTGCCGAGGCCGTCCGCGCAGACGCGATCCGCCGCACTCCGCACGGCCTTCTCTCACGTGGCCAGGCCGGCACGATAGGGCGGACCCTGATCGTGAATCTCCCCGGCTCCCCGGGCGGGTGCCGAGACGGTTTCGCCGTGCTGCAGCCAGCGCTCGGCCATGCCCTGGCCTTGTTGGCGGACAAGGCAACAACACACAGCCAGACGTGACAGCGTGATTGTCGCTCGCGGCCTAGAGCGCCGTTTTGGCTCCAAGCGGATCCTTCGCGGTCTCGACCTCGACGTCGGAGAGCGGGACTTCCTCGTCGTGACGGGACCGAACGGCTCAGGCAAGTCGACGCTGCTCGGACTGTGCGCGGGGCTTCTCGCTCCCACCGGCGGAACGATCGACGTCGCCGCCGAACGAGGCGAGATCGGCTACCTGGCCCACGAGCCGCTTGTCTACAGGGAGCTGACGGCGCTCGAGAACCTCGATCTCTACGGACGCCTCTATCGCGTGCCGGAGCGACGGGAGCGGATCGGCATGCTCCTCGAGCGATTCCTGCTCTGGGAAGCGCGGCACGAGCGGGTGTCGGTCTTCTCGCGCGGCATGGTGCAGCGCCTCGCGCTCTGCCGCGCCCTCCTCCACGAGCCGCGCCTCTTGCTCCTCGACGAGCCGTACACCGGCCTCGATCCTTCGGGCGGGACACTCCTCGATTCCGAGCTCGAGGCACTCCGGGGGGCCCGCACGATCGTGGCCGCGACGCACGAGCCGGACCGCCTGGGGAAGCTCGCGACGGCTCGCCTCGACCTGGCGCGGGCGGCGTGACCTACTTCGGCGACGTCGCTGCGCTCGCTCGCAAGGACATTCTCCTCGAGCTGCGCTCCCGCGACACGCTGCCCGCCATGCTCCTCTTCGTAGTCTCGACGCTCGTCGTCTTCCACTTCGCGCTTCCCTCAGACTCGTCGGACCTCGCGGCCGGCGGCTTACTCTGGGTTGCAATCGTCTTCACGGCGCTCCTGGGGCTGACGCGCGCCTTCGCCGCCGAGCGCGAGCAACGGCTGCTCGACGGCCTCGTCCTTGCCCCCTGCGACCGGAGCGCGATCTGGCTTGCGAAGGGGGCGAGCGTGATGGCATTTCTGCTCCTGGCGGAGGCGGTCGCGCTCCCGGCCTTCGCGCTCTTCTTCGCCCCGGTGGATGCGACGCTGGTCGCGGCGGTACTCCTCGCCGACATCGGGATTGCCGCAGTCGGAACGCTCCTGGCGGCCATGGCCGCTGCGAGCCGGGCGCGCGAGCTCTTGCTCCCGCTTCTCTTCCTCCCCCTTGCAATCCCCGTGATCGTGGGCGGCGTCGGAGCGACCGTCGCAGAGGAGCCGGCCCGGTACCTCGGCTTCCTCGCCCTCTACGACCTCCTTTTTGCGATCCTGTCGTGGGCCAGCTTTGAGTATGTGGTTACGGAATAACCGCGGCGTCGCGCTCGCTTCGACCGCCGCCCTTCTCCTTCTCGGCGGGATCTCGCTCGCGTTCTTCTGGGTTCCCGACGACGTCGACCAGGGGTTCAGCCAGCGGATCTTCTACATCCACGTCCCGGTCGCGCTCACGGCCTACGCATGTTTCGGGTGGGGGGCCTGGAAGGCGCTGCGGCTCCTCTGGACGCGCGAGGTCCGGTACGACCTTGAGAGCTATACAGCCGTCCACATGGGTGTCATCTTCGGGATCCTCACGCTCGTGACCGGCTCGATCTGGGCCCGGATTTCATGGGGTGTCTGGTGGAGCTGGGGCGAGCGCCAGCTAGTGCTCTTCCTTGTCCTCTTCCTCTTCTACTCCGCCTATTTCATGCTTCGCTACTCGACGGAGCCAGGCCCGCGGAGGGAGCGCATGTCGGCCGTCTACGCCCTTTTCGGTGTTGTGCTGATACCTGTCAGCTTCCTGGCGATCCGGCTTGCAGAGGGATTCATCCATCCGACGGTGTTTACTCGCGACGGCCCCCAGATGGCCGGTTCCATGTTCTTCGTGTTCTGCGTCTGCCTCGCGGGCACGCTCACGCTCGCCGGCGCCCTCTACGCGAATGAGCTGCTCGGCAAGCGCGTGGACGCGAGCCTGCGAGAGCTCGAGGAGGCGCTCGCATGACGACCGCCGAGAAGTACGTGACGGCCGCCTATCTGGTCGTCCTTGCGGTCGTTCTTCTCTACGTGGTCATCTATGCCTTCAAGCTGGCGCGCCTCGAGCGGGAGGTCACCAGGCTCGCGAAGTTGGCCGCGGAGCGCCGTGCTTCCGGGGAAGTGCCCAAGGTCGAGGCCGCCGAGCCCCTCCGGACGGCGAACTGATGGGCGAAGCGGCGGTCCTCCTTCTCTGGCCTGCGCTCCTCGGCTACGGCGAGGCCACGATCGCCTATGCGAGCGAGACGGTTCGCCCTGGCCGGCTGGGCCGATACGCGATCTGGGGCGTCAGGCTCGGCTGGCTCGCTCAGACGGCCCTGCTCGGGCTCCAGGCGGCCCGGGCCGGAGGATGGCCCTGGGGCACCTGGGCGGGCTCCTTGAACCTCTTCGTCTGGATGTGCGTCGGCGCCTACCTCATCTGGGGGTGCCGACCGCGCTTCCGCCTGCTCGGCTCCGTCGTGATGCCGTTTGCCCTCGGCCTCTTCGTGCTCGCCTGGGCAGCGGGCGGTGCCGGTGTCCCTCGCAGCAGCGACTTCGGCGACGCCTTCCTAGCACTCCACGTCGGGCTTGTCCTGGCCGCGTTCGCGGGCTTCTCCCTAGCGGCCGCGCTGGCGGCGCTCTACCTCTGGCAGGAGCGGCGGTTGAAGCGGCGGGAGGCCGGCGTCCTCCGCCAGCGCGCGCCATCTCTCGCCGCGCTCGACCGGCTGACGGGACGGACGATCGTCGTCGCACTGCCTGTGCTCACAGCCGGTCTTGCGATCGGGGTCGGACGGGCTGAGTCGGAGGGTGTGGCGCTCGACGCAACCATGGCGGTCGCGCTGGGAACATGGGCGCTCTACGCGGCGTTCGTCGCCCTTCGCTACGGGCTCGGTTGGCGGGGCCGTCGGACGGCCCAGCTCGCAATCGCCGGCTTCGTTCTCGTGCTCGTTCTGCGGCTTGTGATCACTCCGATCGGACACTTCTGACATGAACGTCGTGCTCGTCGGAACGTCACACCGCCACGCGCCCGTGGAGCTCCGGGAGCTCGTCGCGTTCGGGTCCGGCCGGGCCGGGGAGATCGCGGCCGCGCTCGCCGGGGAGGACGGTGAGGCGGTGGCGCTCTCGACCTGCAATCGGACCGAGCTCTACCTGGCGTGCGACGACTCGGTGGGAGCGCTCGAGCGTGGCGCCGGCGCACTTGCGGCGCTGGCCGGGCTCCCGGCCGACGAGCTCGAGGGATCGTTCTACACGCTGTTGGACGAGGACGCAGTGCTCCACCTTTTCCGCGTGGCGGCGGGGCTCGACTCGATGATCCGGGGCGAGGGCCAGATCCTCGGCCAAATTCGTTCCGCCTTCGAAGCGGCCCAGGAAGCCGATGCGACGGGCCCGGCACTCCACCGGCTCTTCCGGCATGCTCTCCGAGCTGGCAAGCGCGTCCGCACGGAGACCGGAATCGCGGAGAATCCCGCGTCTGTCGCAACTGCCGCCGCGGAGCTGGTCGAGCGCGTCTTCGAGGACATCAGCGGCACGAACGTCCTCCTGCTGGGGGCGGGCAAGATTGGTGAGCTGGCGGCGCGCGAGCTCGTGACCCGGGGAGCGAAAGGCATCGTCGTCGCGAACCGGTCAGTTGAGCGCGCGTCGCGACTCGCAGAACGCTTCGGGGCCAGGGTGACTTCCCTCGAGGCTCTCGAAGACGAGCTGTCCCTGGCCGACATTGTCGTGGCCTCGACGAGCTCCAGCGGGTACGTGGTCACCGCCGAACAGGTCGGGAGGGCGCTGGCCGGCCGGCGCAAGCGGCCCGTCTTCTTCGTCGACATCGCGGTTCCGCGCGATCTTGACCCGGCCATCAACGAGCTCCCGGGCTGCTACCTCTACGACATCGACGACCTCGAGCGGGTTGTGGCCGAGAGCGCGGAGGGCCGTGCAGAGGAAACGAATCGGGCCGAGGCGATCTTGGTTGATGAGGCAGAGCAGTTTCGGGCCTGGCAGCGCTCGCGCGATGTCGTTCCAGCGATTACCTCGCTCCGCGAGCTCGCCGAGACGATTCGGGCCCAAGAGCTCGCCCGGGCCGAACCCCGCCTCGGAGCTTTGTCTCCCCGCGAGCGGCGCGCGGTGGAGTCGTTGACGACGCAGATCGTCAACAAGCTTTTGCATCTCCCGACCGTGCGCCTGAAGGAGGCGGCGGCAGCGCCGACTGGTGCGGTCGACGGCGTCCATTATGCTGAGGCCGTGCGCCATCTCTTCGGCCTCGTTGAGGAGGATCGCTGAAGGTCGAGACGCGATTCCTCGTGGGCCGCCCGCTGCCGGTGCAGGCCCCGTACACGTTCCTCCGAGCCCGACCGCCCGGCTCACGCGGGTGTGGTGAGACGAGAGCGCGGTCGCGGGCGCGCTGCCGTGCTGGTTCGGCTCGGCTCCCGCGGTAGTAGGCTCGCGCTCACGCAGGCGGAGCTGGCCGCCGACCGTCTGCGCGCCGCGAACCCCGCCCTGGACGTCGCCCTCGTGCCCATGACCACGGCGGGCGACCGTGACCGCTCGAAGCCGTTCGGTCAGATCGGCGAGCGCGGGGTCTTCGTGAAGGAGATCGAGGAGGCGCTTCTCGCAGGCCGTATCGACGTCGCCGTCCACTCGGCGAAGGACATGACCTCGACGGACGAGACGGGCCTTGTCGTCGGCGCCTATCTACCGCGCGAGGATCCGCGTGACGCGCTCTGCGGCGCGACAGCGCTTGCGCCCGGGATGCGGATTGGGACGGCATCGGTTCGCAGGCGCGCCCAGCTCCTCGCCTCGGAGCCTGGCCTCAGGATCGAGCCGCTCCGCGGTAACGTCGAGACACGCCTGCGGAAGCGCGGCGAGCGCGGTCTCGACGCGATCGTGCTCGCGGCAGCGGGGCTCGACCGGCTGGGCCTCTCCGCGGAGATCGGCCTGCGCTTCGATCCAGTCGACATGGTGCCGGAGGCCGGTCAGGGCGCAATCGCGCTCCAGGTGCGGGTAGGCGAGGAGGAACAGGTGGTGTCGGCAGACGACTCCGAGACCCGCCGTCGCGTGGCGGCGGAGCGCGCGTGCGTGGGGCGGATCGGGGCCGGGTGTTTGGCACCTGTTGCGGCTCACCACGACGGAACCAGCCTGACGGCGTTGATCGCGGCGGAGGATGGGAGCTGGATCGAGCGGCGCCGAGGCGAGGATCCGATCGCGCTGGCCGAAGAGCTGCTGGCCGCCGTTCCGTCGTGACGGAACCCGTACGGGTCGTGCTCACCCGCGCTGGGGGCGGGAACCACGAGCTGGCTGACCGTCTACGTGCTTCGGGCCTCGACGTGGTCGAGTGCCCGTTGATCCGCATCGAGCCCCTCGAAGGCCCGCCTGTCTCGGCGTCCGGCTACGACTGGCTCGTCCTGACGAGCCGGGTAGGCGCGGAGCTCTTCTTCGCTCGGCTCGCCGGCCCCCTACCTTCTGTCGCCGTCGTCGGGCCCGGGACGGCGGAGGCCGTCCGTGAGCGTGGCGTCGAGCCGGCCGTCGTGGCTTCGCGCTCGACCCAGGAGGGGCTCCTCGAGGCATTGCCAAGGCCCGCAGGACGGGTGCTCTTTGCCGGTGCCGAGGACGCGCGACCGATCCTGGCCACGGAACTTGATGCGGACGTGCTCCACCTCTACCGGACGGTTCCGGATGAGGTTGTCGAGTTTCCCCGCGGCGACCTCGTCGTGCTGGCGTCCGCTTCGGCGGCGCGCGCTTTGGCGGCCCTCGAGATCGCCGTGCCCTGCGTGACGATCGGCCCTGTTACCTCCGCGGAGGCTCGGGCGGCAGCCCTCGACGTCCTCGAGGAGGCGGAGACGCATGACGTGGACGGCCTGACGGCAGCGGTTAAGCTCGCTGCATCGCGTATCGCTTCGTCACGTTCCTGACCGACTTCGGGCTCGAGGACGACTTTGCGGGCACCTGCCACGGTGTCATCAAGCGAATCGCGCCGGAAGTCGAGGTCATCGACATTACGCATGGCATCGCCCCACAGGGCGTCCTGCAGGGAGCATTGGTCCTTGCCAACACGCTCCCGTACATGCCGATCGGCGTCCACCTCGCGGTCGTCGACCCCGGCGTCGGGAGCGCGCGACGACCCGTGGCTCTCGAGGGGGGAGACGGCCGGCTCTACGTCGGTCCCGACAACGGTCTGCTGCTCGTTGCGGCCGAGAAGCTGGGCGGCATCAAGCATGCGGTTGAGATCCAGGACCCCAAGTACCGGCTCGAGCCGGTATCGGCCACCTTCCACGGGCGAGACCTCTTCTCGCCGGCAGCCGCCCACCTGGCCGTCGGCGTCCCGCTCGGCGATCTGGGGCCTGTGCTCGCCGTGGACGAGCTCGTGCACATCGACATCCCCCGCGCCGAGGTCGGCTCAACTCGGCTGCGCGCCACGGTCCTGTACGTCGATCGCTTCGGAAACGTCCAGCTGAACGCCACCAGCGACGATCTGAAGGCGGCCGGCATCGAGCCCGGCGCGCGCGTCGAGATCGAGAGCGGCTTCGAAGCCTACTTCGCCGTCGCAGCGAGAACCTTCGCGGACGTCCGGCCCGGCGAGATCGTCCTCTACGAGGATTCGTACCAAAACGTCGCGCTCGCACTAAACGGAGGCAATGCCGCCGAGATGCTGTTGGCGCGGCCCGGCCGCGAGCTGCGTGTCCGCCGCACGGACACATGAGCGAGGTACTCGAGCGGCTCGGCAGGCGCTTCGCGCGGGTCGTGACCACGTCCGTGGTGGCACGGCCGGGTCTCTGGAAGCTCCTGCGCCGCCCGCTCCGCTCGCAGTTCGAGCACCTCGCTCCGGTCTGGGACAAGCGACGCGGGCCGGAAACGCTGATCCCGCTCGGCGTGGCCCTCGATCGGCTGGACACGGACCCGCAGCGGATCCTCGACCTCGGGACGGGAACGGGGGCCGCCGCCAGGGTCGTCGCTCGGCGCTTCTCCGAGGCTGCGGTGGTCGGAGTCGACCTGGCTCCGAAGATGGTCGAGGAGGCGCGCGCGCTCCTCCCCTCCGATCTCGCACACCGTGTCAGCTATGAGGTCGGCGATGCGTCCTCCCTCGACTTCGAGCCCGCCGCGTTCGACCTCGTCGTCCTCCTGAACATGATTCCGTTCTTCGAAGAGCTGGCCCGAGTCACGGCCCCGGGAGGAACGGTGATCTTTGCGTTCTCATCCGGCCCGGGAACACCCATCTACGTTCCGACCGAGAAGCTCCGGGAACGTCTCGGGCCTCTCGGCTTCGAAGCGTTGGAGGAAGTCGCCGCGGGTCCGGGTACTGCCGTTCTGGCACGGCGTGCGGATGCATAATCGGGAGGTGAAACGATTCAACCTGAACACGGGCGGGCTGGAGTTCGACGAGTCGGACCCGGAGGGCTTTCGGGCCGGCATGGCCCGTTTCGGTCCTTCGATCGGCGCGACCATGCTGGGCGGGAGTCTCTACGAGCTTCCGCCCGGTCAGAGCAACTGCCCCTACCACTACGAGTACGGAAACGAAGAGTGGCTCGTCGTCCTGGAAGGGAAGCTGACAGTACGGCATCCCGGAGGGGAGGAGGAGCTCGAGGCAGGTGAAGTCGTCTGCTTTCCGGATGGGCCCGAGGGGGCGCACAGGCTCACCAACCGAACGGACGCCACCGTCCGGGTTCTGATGCTCTCGACGATGATCGAGCCGTCCGCCGCGGTCTATCCCGACAGCGACAAGATCGGCGTCTGGCCGGGAGATAAGCGAGACACCATCTTGGTGCGGCGGGAGAGCAGCGTTGACTACTGGGACGGCGAGACGTAGGTAGCGGCAATGGCGAGGGCCGGGATCGAACCGGCGACACCACGGTTTTCAGCCGTGTGCTCTACCAACTGAGCTACCTCGCCTTGCGGTTTGAGACTATCGGACGTCCCGCGGCTCGTCCTTAATCCAGGGGTCGGGCCTGTGAGAATGGGATAGCCTCGCCGCATGGCCGAGAGGCAGGTGGCGATCATCGGCGCCGAGCTCGATCTCGGCTCAGGGCGCCGCGGTGTCGACATGGGCCCGTCGGCGATCCGCTACGCGGAGCTCGGCGAGCGGATCTCCGAGCTCGGCCTCACCGCACACGATTGGGGCAACGTCGCCACCTCGCTCCGAGAGACGGTCGCGATGGGGAATCGGCGCGCGCGTTTCCTGGCGGAGATCAAAGAGACCTGTGAGGGCGTCGCCCGCCGCGTGGCTACTGCGATTGGCGAGGGGTACCTGCCGCTCGTCCTCGGTGGCGACCACTCCGTCGCGCTCGGCACGCTCGGTGGGATGGCGTCCAGCAAGGGCCCGGGAGCCGCGATCTGGCTGGATGCGCACGGCGACCTGAACACGCCCGAGACGACTCCCAGCGGCAACATCCACGGCATGCCGCTCGCCGCTGCTCTTGGGCAGATTTCCGACGGCTTCGAGAGCGAGGCGTGGCCCTTGCCCTTGCTCGATCCCAATCGCGTGTCGCTGATCGGCGTCAGGGCGCTGGATGCCGGAGAGAAGGCGCTGGTCAAGCGGCTGGGCCTCGCCGTCTCCACGATGAGCGAGATCGACCGTCGCGGTCTCGAGGAGGTTGTCCGCGATGCGCTGGCGCGTGCGGAGGGCGCCGCGTTTCTGCACGTGTCCCTGGACATGGACGTGATCGACCCGGACGTGGCTCCGGGGGTCGGGACGCCCGTGCGTGGCGGCCTCTCCTACCGGGAGGCACACCTGGCCATGGAGCTCGTCGCCGAGTCGGAGCTCCTCGACTCGTTTGAGATCGTCGAGGTCAACCCGATCCTCGACCGGGAAAACGAGACGGCGCGGCTCGCCGTCGAGCTTGCCGCGAGCGCACTGGGCGCACGAACCCTCTAGCCGCGGGCTAGGGGTCGCTCTCCTCGCCGTTTCCGGACGGCTCGTAGTACTTCTTCCCCTTCAACTCGTCCGGGAGGTAGTCGACTTCGTAGCCGGCAGAGTCGTCAGGCGGGTAGACGTAGTCCTTCCCGTGGCCTAGCTTCTTGGCGCCGAAGTAGTGCGCATCGCGAAGGCTCTTCGGCGGCCGTACCGCCCCGAGCTCCTTGACGTCCGCCTGTGCCGCGCGAAGGCCCTTCAGAACGGCGT
>DATHAG010000230.1:0-6207 GCA_035296825.1 Gaiellaceae bacterium
GGGGCCGGCATGGTGTTGGCCCTCGCGGTGCTCGTAACCCCTCTCGGCACTCTTGCGACCCACTACCTGCTTTCCGCACACCTCCTCCAGAACGTCGTACTGGCGGAATGGGCGCCGGCACTCGCCGTCCTGGGGCTGAGCCCCGCACTCGCCAGCAGACTTGGCTCGTTTGCCCCCATACGCCTGCTCACACAGCCGTTCGTAGCGCTGCCCCTCTGGGTGCTGACGTACGCGCTCTGGCACCTCCCCGGGCCGTACGAGGCCGCCCTGACCAACCCGCCTCTGCTTCGGCTCGAGCATCTGACGTACTTCCTGGCCGGCTGCTGCCTCTGGTGGCCCGTATTCCAGTCGCGGCCGCACGACCTTCCGAACGGGGCCAAAGCTGCCTATCTCTTCGCTGCGTTCCTACTGAACAGCCCGGTCGGCCTGCTGCTGGCCCTGCTCCCCAGCCCGATCTACGGGTTCTACGAGTCGGCTCCACGCCTGTGGGGGCTCGACCCGCTCACCGACCAGCAGATCGCGGGGGTGATCATGGCCGGGAGTGAGGCGATCGTCTTCTTCGGAATCTTTGCTGTGTACGTCCTCCGCTTCCTGGCCGAGGAGGAGCGCGCCTGAAGGTCGCGCGCGCGGTCAATCGCCGTCCCGGCCCGGAAAGCTCTTCACCGCCTCGCGGACCTGGTCGACGTCGAGCGTCATCTCGAGCAGACCTACCTGATCCTCGTAAACCTGAGGGTCGACCTGCTCCTTGATGTCCTCTTCGAGGATGTGAACGACGGGGAGTCCCAACTGAACTCCTGCCAGCGGACCCACGTAAGCCGGGTCCCCGACGGTAACCGTCTCGGCCGTGACTTCGAGCGACTCGAGGTCAGCGGCTCCGAGCACCACCACCAGGTCGTCGGCCCCGTGTTCGTCAACCAGGCTCTTGATGCGGTCCTGGTTCTCGGGGTCCATGGCGCCGGCAGCCGTTCAGACGAAGCACTCCGTCTCGACGAAAACGACCTCCGCGCCGGCCGACTTGACCGCGTCGGCAATCGCCGGGCCCGGGACACCGTCCCGCTCACCCAGCGCGATCACTTTCTTGCCCTCGAGCTTCATGCAGCCTCACCTCCGTTTCCGAGCGTTACGAACGCCTTCTCGATGTCTTCTTTCGTCACCTCTCCCGACAGTCGCTCGAGTTCTTCGCCGTCACGAAGAAGGACGTACGTCGGTAGACCGAAAACGCGGAGCTCGCGACATACATCGCGGTTCTCGCTCGCGTTCACCTTCACTACCTTGACGGCGCCGGCCGACTCCTCTTCGAGCTTCTCCACGGTCGGCATCATTTGCAGGCACGGCTGGCAGCGCGGTCCCCAAAAGTCGACGAGGACGCTTCCCTCGCGCGTCAGATCCTTGAAGGTCTCCGGTGTTGCTTCGACCATCGGTCACTCCTTTCCAGGCTCGAGCAGAATGGACATCCCGTCAGCCAGCCCCGTCATGCGGCCGAGGAACAGCGAGCCCTTCGCAACCAACATCGCAGAGCCGATGTCACCTGCTCGGAGCGCAGTCAGCGCATGGGGTAGGTACGGGACCGCAGAGGCGACGTGTCCCTGTGTCGGTGAGTACCCGGGCAGCCCGCGCGTGCGCTCGAAGCTCTCGAGCTTGTCTCGCGGGAGCTCCCCGCGTTTGACCGCAAGCGCTCCGATCAGCTTGTAGTTCCGGGTCGGGACATTCCCCGCGCCGGCTGGCTCCGTGATCTCCGGGTCGTGGAGCTCCGTTGCATAGCGGTCGACGTCGAGAATGCCGCGGCCGAGCCGGCTCAGAGGCTCGACGACGAGATCCTCGAGGACGGCTTGCTGAGCTGAGCCGGAGCCGACCCTGTGGCGGCCGACGGCATCGAGCCGAACGAGGGGCGCACGGTCCCCCGGCGGCCCGACCAGGATTGCGAGTCCTGCGAGAACGTCCTCGAGGACCGGCATGTCGTTCTTCAAGGCGCCTGAGAACTTCATCCCGAGCTTCGCCAGCGATCCGCCTGCCACCACGGCGACGTGGCTGAAGACTCCTGACGAGACGAGCGCTGCGGCAACCACGATTGCATGAACCGGGCCGGCGCAGAACGCCTTGACGTCCGCACCGGACGCATTTCGACACCCCGCCTGCTCCGCGATTGCCTTCCCGAGGTTTCCCCCGCCCCGCTGATAGCGATCGCCGACCGCCTCCTCACCACAGCCGAGCGCATAGTCGACCTCTTCAGGAGGAAAGGCGGTCTGGCGCAAGAGGTGCTCGAGAGCCAAGGCCCCGGTCGTCTTGCAGGCGAGATTCTCGAGCAGCACGCTGGCCGAGAGGCTCTCGTCGAGCTCGTGGGCTCGGAGCATGGAGCCGGCGAAGCGGCCGCCCAGCGCGAGCGGCAGGGCGCCGTCTGCCGCCTCCTCACCGTTCAGCCGAAAAAGTCGGAAGGCATCCGCCTCGGCCATACGGCGGTAGAGCTCATTCTCATCGACGATCATGCCGTACGGGCCTTCCCGGCTCGGGCTCACGGGATGCCGCCAGCGAGGCCGCTCGACGCCCCAGAGCTCCTCCGGGCGGAGGTTTCCGACGAAGGCCTGGTTCGGCGCATAGGCGAGTGCGTCGTCGTACGTGCGGAGGGCCCGGCCGATTCGATCGAGCAGGCCGTCCCTCGTTGCCGCAATCTCGCGCGCCGGCTTCGACCCATACTGAACGAGGTCGGGCGCGTGCGCGAGCACGAGCGAGCAGCCGTGAATCGCTGCGCCGCTCATGTGTTCCGAACTTCAACTTTCGTGATGCCAGCGGCACATTCAGTGCCCCATCCGTGCATTTTCGTGCGGTACGCTCGCGCGTGAGCAGGGGGGCGGGTCGGGACCCGAGATACACGCGCGTCAAGAGCAACGCCATTCAACCCGTCGATCGTCAAGTAGCGACCTCCCAGACCGTCGTCGGTTCGACGTCGGTCTCGAGCATCTCGAGCGCCCGCTCGACGATCTGACGACGCTCCTCCTCTTCGAGACCGAAAGGATGCGTGATCGCCGGGCCGCGAAGCGTTCGGTTGACACCGATCATGGCCGAGATCGTCGGCAATGAGGTCACGAACACGGTGGGTATCCCTTCCCGCTCGATCTCCTTCGCCAGCACTGCCCCGCAGCGCGTGCCCGTCCCTCAGGTTCCCGACAGGAGAACGGCTTCGACGCCGGCATCCCGCAGCTCTCGTGCGATCTCACGACCGAACTTGATCGAGGATGCAACGGGGGTGCCGTTCCCGGTTGTCGTGTAGAAGAACTCGTGCAGCCGGCCGATCCGGCCCTGGTCGACGAGGCCCTTCACGGTGTCCAGCGGAACGAGCCGGTTCGGATCCTCATTCGCTCGGGCGACGTCGAAGCCGCCGTGCACGCTCTCGTACTCACCTGCCTCGAGTCGCTTCTCGCCGGCCAGGGAATATCGAAGCCACGCCTGGGCGCGCACACTGGGCAGCCGGTCGGGATTTCCCTGCGGCACGCACCCCGCTTCGGTCACGAGCGCCATGAGGGCATGCGAGAGATCGCCCACCCGCGCTGGAGGCTCGACCGGGTCGAAGGCGCCTCCGACCTCAGAGCGCGTCTCGCCTGCGAGCTTCGCCAGTAGGAGGTCAACGGCTCGCTCGGCTCCCGTTGCACCGTGGTGTCGATTCCGCCGGAGTCCCCGCGGAAGGTACCCCTCCTCCGCCGGTGGCCCGAGCTCACGCCCGCTCGCCACCGCGCTCGCGAGAGACGCAATCCGCGGTAGTGCGTCACGCATCCCCGCCACGTTCACTGCCGTGGGGACGATCAGCACCGTGCCTGCCGCTGCGGCAACACCCGGATTCTCTTCGTGCATCGCCGCGAGCCCCGGAATCCCACGCTTGCCCGCCTCGGCCGCGACCCGCGCGCAAGCGTAGCCATACCGCCCGGACCCGAACGCCGGCCCGGCGACCAGCAGGTCGGGCCGGTCCCCCTCGATCAATGCGAAGAGCCGCCCAAGCGCAGCTCCCTCCTGCTCACCGAAGTAGTCGTCGCCGCAAGCGATGGTCGCGACGATCTCGATCCCCTCCAGGGCAGCGGCAAGGCCTTTACCCGGGCCGACCGGCCCGTCGACACGTGTGGGCTCGGTGCCCGCAGCCTCCTCGCCGCCGAGCCCCGCGAAGAATTGATTCAGGTAGTGGATGGCCCTCACCACGACGTCGCTCCCAGATCGAGCTGGCCCATCTGGTTCGTAGCGCCCAGATAGTTGCGAACTGGAATCGGCCCAGCCTCGGCCGCCGGCCTGCCGTCGAGGAGATGATCGCCGCCCAGCACGCGCTCCGGCTTCCAGGCCGGCCCGAGCTGCTCGACGTTCCCGGTCGAGACGATGCAGTCGGCCTCGGGGACCCAGTCGGTGAGGATCGGCGCGGTCGCTTCCAGATCTGTCTCCTCGCACACGATCACCGATGTCCTGACGCCCGCATTCTCGCAAGCTCGGCAGGTGAGCATCGTGTCGGTATGGCTGTTTCCACCGGCGTCGGTGGTGATCACGACTCCGTCGACGCCGAGTCCGACCGCGAGCTGCGCTGCCGAGTCCGCCGCGCGCTGCTTGTCGTCCGCCGACTGCTCGTACCCCCGCATCAGGACGACGCCCGAGAAGCGGAGACGCTTCCCGTGCTCGCGGTAAAGGGTTCGCACCAGAGAATTGAGCTGGAAGAAGATGGTCGGGTTCCGCATCGCCGCCCAGTGGTACTCCCCTGCAGTCACGGCTCCGTCCATCACCTCCGCCGGATCGACAAGCTTCGGAAGGCCGCTCTCGCCAACCGGGGTTCCGTAGAGGTACAGCTGGTAGAGCTGGCCGAGGTCAGACAGTTGGACGAGCGCCGCCACGGAAGGAAGCGAATCGTCGACCGGCCCGAGCTCGAACGTGTGCGTATGCACCGGCTCGGCGCTCAAGGTCGGCTCGGCGAGGATCTCGGCCGTGGAGAGTGTCACCCGCCGGACTGCGCTGTCGAGGGTCCGGTGATCTGAACCGTCGCCGGGTCGGAAAGACAGAACGACGTTTCGCATCGAGCCGAAAGGCGTCAGATCCGCGGCCGGGCCGGCGAGATCGACGATTGATTCCTGCTCGTGCAGCGGGCGTTCTTCACCGGGAAAATCGAGGCAGGAGAGCACAGCGACGTCGAAGATCCGGTGCGTCACGCCCTGGCCTGCTTGATCCTCGGTCGGAAATGCCCTTCGCCCGTCAGGGCGGATCCGTGGCTCGACGGCATCGAGGACATGCGTGACCCGCACGGGGTCCCCCGGTTCGACGACCGCGACATCGACTCCTGCGAGTGCGGACTCCGCGCGCGCCAAGTCTTCTATACGTTCCACGTCGGGCGCGAGCACTTCCGGAGCGAAGGTGCGCACCTCCCAGGTCATCAGGCAGCCCTCCGGTGCCCGAGGCCGACAGAGATCTCGTCCCCGGCCGCGACGCAAGCGCGGCCGAGATCCGCGAGCCGCTCTTCGGTCACGCGATAGGACGGCCCCGCAACCGAGACTGCGGCCACGCAAGCGCCCGTGCAATCGAAGACTGGCGCTGCTGCCGAGTTCAGGCCCGGCTCGAGCTCCTCGACCGCCGTCGCGTAGCCGCAGCCGCGAATCCGTTCGAGCTCTGCGGAAGTGCCGCCGTCACCGAAGGCGAGCAGCACTTTGCCGTTCGCGGTCGTTTCGAGCGGTGTGGTGCGGCCGGTCCAGTTCTTCACGCCGACGAAGTGGGAGGTCTCGACCTGGTAGACGTTCAGGGCGCGATCCCCTTCCCGGATCGCCAGGTTCACGGTCTCCCCGGTCTCATCCGCAAGGCGCGCCAGCGGATCGCGGGCCATTGGGAGGAGTGCGAGGCCACGCGCGGCGAGCGAGCCGAGCCGCGCCAGCTCGGGCCCAGGCAGGAAGCGGTCGCCGGCCCGGCGCACGAGGCCTCGTCGCTCGAGCGTTGCGAGAAGCCGCGAGACGGTGCTCTTGTGTATCCCGAGCTCCCCGGCAAGCTCCGACGCACCGAGCTCAGGGCGGGCTTCGGTGAAGGCCGCGAGGATCGCGAGTGCCTTGTCTGCGGATTGCACCGACGCAAGTATTGCAACGGCATAGCTGTGCTTGCAACAGGCCTTGTGCTTAGGGGCCGCCGGCAACCTGTTCTGGCAGCTCGTGCCAGCGCTTCGCTTCGCTCGCCGATGCGGGCGCGAAGGCGCCAGGCACGACTTTG
>DATHAG010000231.1:0-3776 GCA_035296825.1 Gaiellaceae bacterium
GCAGCTCTGCTGACATCCTGCTGACACGGGAGCCGTGCAACGGGAACCGAGCCCGGACGTACCAAAGAAAAACCCCGCGAGAGCGGGGCTTTCGAGAGGTGGGCGGTACTGGGCTCGAACCAGTGACCCCCAGCTTGTCGAGCTGGTGCTCTCCCAACTGAGCTAACCGCCCTGGCAGGGCTATCTTAGCGAGCCGGCGACGTCCTTCAGGTACGGCATCGGGCTGACCGGCTTGCCTACGAGACGCACCTCGAAGTGAAGGTGCTGGCCGGTGCACGAGCCGGTGCAACCTGCTCTCCCCAGGAGCTCGCCTCGCTCGACCCGCTCGCCCACCCTAACGCCCATGCGGGCCAGGTGGGCATAGAGCGTCGCGAGGCCCTTGCCGTGTCGCAGTAGAACGACGTTGCCGTAGCCGGCGTACTGGTTTTGGAAGCCGACCTTCACGACGGTACCCCCGAGGGCAGCGCGAACCCGGTCTGTGTCGAGCACGGAGATGTCCACGCCGGCATGCAGGCGCCCCCAGCGGTAGCCGAACCCTGATTCGAGCCGGCCGCGAAGCGGCAAGGCAAACGAGTCGGAGGCCTCGGGTGCGAAGCCGGCGATGACCAATCCCTCGCCGCCGGAATCGGCGGGCTGGGCGAAAGCAGACGGGACTAGGAGGAGAGACGCAGCCGCGAGGGCCGCGAGGAAGCGATAGGGCAAGCCCCGCAGGGTAGCCGAACGGGTCGGGGTTAGTGAATCACCCTTTCGAGGGGAGCGTAGTCGAGCATGAGGCGGCGCTCGGCGCCGTCCTCCGCGAAGCGAACGGTCACGGTGCCGTCTCGCTCGATCCTCGTGACCACGCCCTCGCCGAGCGTGGAGTGGCGTACCGTGTCCCCGGTCGAGAGCTCGGGCACCTCCCGGGTGGGCGCGACGGACTGCGCCGGCGCCCCGTAGGACGACCAGGAGGTCGGCCGTAGCCGCTCCCGTTCGACATGATCTGCAGGCAACTCGTCGAGAAAGCGGCTGGGCAGGTTGTAGTTCCGGGAGCCCCACAGCGAGCGAGCGGAGGCGTGCAGAAGCGCGAGACGCTCTTGCGCCCGCGTCAGCCCTACGTAGCAGAGCCGCCGCTCCTCCTCGAGCCCCTGCTCCTCGAGCGAGCGGGCATGCGGGAAGACTCCCTCCTCCATCCCGACCAGGAAGACGGCGCGGAACTCGAGGCCCTTCGCGTTGTGGAGCGTCATGAGGGTTACCTTCCCGCCCTCCTCCTCGAGATCGTCCTGGTCGGAGTACAGGGAAATCTGCTGCAGGAACTCGGAGAGGGTCGGATCATCGGCCGCCTGCTGGTACTCCCGCGCAACGCCGACGAGCTCCATGAGGTTCTCGAGCCGCCCCTGCGACTCGACGGTCCGCTCGGCCTCGAGCGCCTCGACGTAGGCGCTTCGGTCGTACACGGCCTCGACGAGCTCCGGGACGCTGAGCTCCTGGGAGGAGGCCATGAGAGACTCGAGTAGCAGCCGAAGCTTTGCCACTGCTTTCTGGGGTGCGGTTCCGACACCGGCCTCGTCGGCGCGACCGAGCGCCTCCCAGAGCGGAATGTTCTGGGTCTCTGCAAACGTGGCGAGCCGGGCGATCGTCGTATCACCGATCCCGCGCCGGGGTCGGTTCGCGATCCGCGAGAGCGAGACGGCGTCGGCGGGGTTGTCGATCACCTGGAGGTAGGCGACGGCGTCCTTGATCTCGGCCCGTTCGTAAAAGCGAGGCCCGCCGATTACCTGATACGGGATCCGCGTCGTCCCGAGCGATTCCTCGATCACCCGCGACTGCGCGTTCGTCCGGTAGAAGATCGCGATCTCCGAGCTCGCGTAGCCCTGGTCGACGAGCGACGTGATCTCCGAGGCTACGAAGCGTGCCTCCGCGTGCTCGTCCTCGACCTCGAGGACCCGAACCGGCTCTCCCTCGCCGAGCTCGCTCCAAAGGTTCTTGGGCTTGCGCTCGCGGTTGTGGGAGATGACCGAGTTCGCCGCCTCGAGAATCGAGTTCGTGGAGCGGTAGTTCTGCTCGAGCGGGATCACCTTGACCTCGCCGAAGTCCTTCTCGAACTCGAGGATGTTCCGGATGTCGGCGCCGCGGAACGCGTAGATCGACTGGTCGGGGTCGCCGACGGCGCACACGTTTTTATGCTCGCCGGCGAGCAGCTGGAGGAGACGGTACTGCGCATGGTTCGTGTCCTGGTACTCGTCCACGAGGACGTAGCGGAACGCCTTCTGCCAGCGGGCGCGAGCCTCGGGAAACCGCTCCAGCACGTGCACCGTGAGCATCACCATGTCGTCGAAGTCGAGTGCATTCGAGGCGAAGAGCCGCCGCTGGTAGAGGTCATAGACATCAGCCACGGTTTGGTCGTAGAACGAGGCGACCCGGGCTCGGTACTCCTCGGCATCGACGAGGGTGTTCTTGGCGCTCGAAATCTGCGCGTGGATTCCGCGCGGGACGAACCGCTTCGGGTCGCGGTCGAGCTCCTCCAGGCACTGCTTGACGACCCGGATCTGGTCGGCCTGGTCGTAGATCGTGAAGTTCGACTTGTAGCCGAGGCGCGGCGCCTCGCGGCGGAGGATCCGTCCGCAGGCGGCGTGGAAGGTCATCACCCACATCGTCCGGGCAACGCCCCCGACCATCCCCTCGAGCCGCCTCTTCATCTCACCTGCGGCCTTGTTGGTGAACGTGATCGCAAGGATTTCGTTCGGCTTCGCACCTGCCGTCTTCAGGAGATGAACGATGCGGTACGTGAGCACGCGGGTCTTCCCCGAGCCCGCGCCGGCCACCACAAGCACCGGTCCCTCGGTCGCCAGGACGGCGTCCCGTTGGGCGGAGTTCAGCTCTGCGAGGTATTGCTCCGGCGAGGCGACGGCCACGCTCCCACGATAGCCCGTTCACCTGGCCGCGCTACCAGCCGTTCCGTCTGCACAGGACAAAGTTGTGGCATTGCTATTTGCCCCGAGGTACCTTGGGAGCGCAACAACGCCGCCGTCTGGGTTGTGAACGAGGACCGAAGCGGGCTCACCTGCGTGACCCAGAGTGACGACAGCTGGGAGGAATATCCAGCCTGGTCGCCGGACGGCTCCCGGATCGCCTTCGAGCAGACGACGGAGCGGATACTGAAGCTCGCAAGGTCCGGGCGCAAACCGGGCCCTCCGCCTATTCCAGCGCCGTGACCTGCCGGCGGCCAAGTGCCTCGACGAGCCAGCCCGCCGCGTCGGCGAGTGCGGCTTCGTCGGTCGACTTCAGCACTACCTCGACCTCGGGGCCGTCGTCGAGGAAACGGGGATAGCTGCCGACGTCGACCGCAGGATGGAGCCGCGTGGCTTCCTCGAGGATGCTGACGATCTGTCCTTCGCCGGTCCGAAACCGGGAGCGCCACGCGGCCACCGGCCGGCCCTGAAAGCGCGCAGCGATCTCGTCGAACATCGCCTTCATCTCGCTGGGGAGCCCCGGGAAGACGTAGACGTTTCCGAGCACCAATCCCGGTGCGCCGCCGAGCGGGTTCGGAATCGGCTCGGCACCCGACGGAAGGCATGCCCACCGTGCCGCGTAGTCGCCGAGGCCTCTGCCCTCGAAGCGGCTCCTCAAATCGCCAGCCAGCCAGTCGATCTCCTTGCACGGGACCCCGAACGCCGCGGCGACCGCCTCCCGGGTGATGTCGTCCGGCGTTCCTCCAAGGCCTCCCGTGACGAAGACGTAACCGGCCCGCGGGCTCTCGGCGCGCAGGAACACCGCGATCTCGTCGACGTCGTCGCGAA
>DATHAG010000232.1:0-3048 GCA_035296825.1 Gaiellaceae bacterium
GCATGTGCCGAGAATGGGCTGCGCAAAACGGCGAATTGCCTCCTCGAGGCCGTAGAGGCGGATCAGGCGCCCGATCGCTGTCGACTCCCCACCCGGCACGACGAGACCGTCGAGTCCTGCGAGCTGCTCGGGCTTCCTGACTTCGACGACCTCCGCGCCGAGACGTCGAAGCATGGCCGCGTGCTCGCGGAAGTTCCCCTGAACTGCGAGGACGCCGATTGTCAGTCGCCCACTCATCTCGCCTGAAACTGTACCCCCGGGGCCTTCGGCCCCTCTGCCCCCTAAAGTCAGCGTATCTCGCAAAAGCGCACGAGTCTGGACGCGATGGGGCCCAGGTGTGTCTTACCAGCCGCGAGCTTCGAGCAGCTCTTCAGGCGGAAGCGCCGCGGCATCGAGGCCGCGCATCGGCTCACCGAGTCCTGTCGAGACCCGCGCCAGAATCTCCGGGTCGGAGTAGTGCGTGGTCGCCTCGACGATCGCCTTGGCGCGCTCCGCCGGCTCCGAGCTCTTGAAGATCCCCGAGCCAACGAAGACGCCGTCGGCGCCGAGTTGCATGCAGAGCGCCGCGTCGGCGGGCGTCGCGATGCCGCCGGCCGTGAAGGTCACGACCGGAAGACGGCCGTTCTCGGCCACCCAGCGGATCAGCTCGAACGGCGCCTGGACGTTCTTCGCCTCTGTGTAGAGCTCGTTCTCGTCGAGGGAGCCTAGCCGCCTGATCGCTCCGAAGACGGCGCGCATGTGGCGCACAGCGTTCACGATGTCGCCGGTCCCCGCCTCGCCCTTCGTCCGGATCATCGCCGCCCCCTCGTTGATGCGCCGCAGGGCCTCCCCGAGATTTCGGCAGCCGCAGACGAAGGGGATCTGAAACTTCCACTTGTCGATGTGATGCTCCTCGTCGGCCGGAGTCAAGACCTCGCTCTCGTCGACATAGTCGACCTCGAGCGCCTCGAGGATCTGCGCCTCCACGAAGTGACCGATGCGCGCTTTCGCCATGACGGGGATCGTCACGGCCTCCTGGATCTCGACGATCTTCGTCGGATCGGCCATCCGCGCGACCCCGCCTTCCTTGCGAATGTCGGCCGGAACCCGCTCCAGCGCCATGACGGCCACCGCGCCGGCATCCTCGGCGATCCGAGCCTGCTCCGCGGTGGTGACGTCCATGATCACCCCGCCTTTCAGCATCTCGGCGAGGCCGCTCTTGACGCGCATGGTGCCGAGCTCGGCCATGCCTCCGATTCTACATTTCGCTTAGATCAGGAGTTCCAGCGCGGCCTCGGGCTCCTTGAACGGCGGGATCACGTAGATCCCGGCCGCGCGCGTTCTGGCTCCGTCCACGAGAGCGCGGGCGATGTCGAGCCCGACGACGGCCGCATCCGAGTCCGCGTCGGCGAGCCGCCGCTGAACGGCTTCCGGGATCACGATGCCGGGCACCTCGTTGTGCAGGCGATATGCAAGGGAGTAGCTCCTGACGGGCCAGATGCCCACCAGGAGCGGAATCGGGGGTTCCCCACCGATCGCGTCGAGAAAGCGGTCGAGGTACTCGATGTCGAAGAGCGCCTGCGTCATCGCGAAATGCGCCCCGTTCTCGACCTTCTCCAGAAAGCGCTCCACCTCACGCGTCAGGTCCTCAGCGGACGGGTTGACAGCGACCCCGATGTAGAACGAGGTCGGCGCGTCGATCGACTTGCCGGCATAGTCCTCCCCCTCGTTCAGCCGCGTGAGCACCGCGGTGAGGCCGATCGCATCGACCTCGTAGACACCGCGGGAGCCGGGATAGTCGCCGACGTGAGGTGGATCGCCCGTGACGGCCAGGACGTTCCGGATCCCGTCCGCATGCGCACCCAGGAGCTGGGACTGGAGGCCCATAATCGACGCATCGCGAGGCGTTACGTGCGGGATCGTCTCCAGCCCGACGACCCGCTCGATCGCGGCTGCCGCGACGAGGGCCGACAGCCGCGCCCGAGCCATGGGGTTGTCGTTGATGTCGACGACATGAACGGCCCCGGAGTCCCTGAGGACCGTCGAAACCCGGAGCATGTTCTCCATGTTCGTCCCCTTGGGCGGGTCGAGCTCGACCGAGACGACCCACTCGCCGGCTGTGAGCATCCGGCACAGGAGCGTTTGCTCGGCCCGGCGCACGACCGGGACGACCACGTCGCGCTCGAGGGCTTCGAAGAAGACCCGCGGCTGCCTCTCTTCCTCCACGGCCTGTCGGATCGCCGCGATCTGAGCCGGCATCGTGCCGCAGCAGCCGCCGACGATCCGTGCGCCGAGGGCGCGCGCCTGAGCGGCGAACTCGGCGAAGTAATCCGGCGTTGCGTTCGGATAGACGATCCGACCGTCCGACCGGCTCGGAAGACCGACATTCGGCTGGGCGGTCAGCATCAGCCCGTTCTTCCCGACGAGGCCAGACATCTCGGAGAGGGCGGCAAGAGCGGCCTGCGGCCCCAGGCCGCAGTTGGCGCCGATCGCAGTGACGCCTAAGCCCTTCAGGCGCTCGACGGCCTGGGCCGCGGACACGCCTGCCAGCGTCTGCGCGTCTTCGTCGAACGTGAGCTGAGCGACAATCGGGAGCGAGGACACTTCCTGCACAGCCTCGATCGCCGTCACGAGCTCGCCCAGGTCGAAGAACGTCTCCACCATGAAGAGGTCGACGCCCCGTCCCTCGAGGAGCCGCGCCTGCTCCGTGAAGACGTCAAACGAGTCCTCCGCTCCGCTCGTTCCCTCGAGGTCTCCGAGCGGCCCGATCGAGCCGGCGATCAAGATGGGAGTCCCGGCGACCTCGCGCGCCTCGCGGGCCAGCTTGACGCCGCTCTCGACGATATCTATGAGACGGTCGTCCAGCAGGTTCGCGGACAGCTTCCGTCGGTTCGCCCCGAACGTGTTGGTCTCGATCAGCTCTGCGCCGGCGCGGATGAAGGCGAGGTGGACTCCGACGACGGTCTCGGGCGCCTTCAGGTTCGCCTCTTCGGGGCAACGCAGGCGCGCCACCCGGGTGGAAAGAAGTGCGCCCGTGCCTCCGTCCGCGACAACGACGGGTCCGGTCGA
>DATHAG010000233.1:0-5579 GCA_035296825.1 Gaiellaceae bacterium
GCGAGGTTCTGGATGTTGACCTCGAGCAGCCGGTTGTACCAGCGCTCGCGATCCGCGTATTCCTCCAGGTAGATCGCGGTGCCCACGCCGAGCGGGACGGCCATGACGAGGAGGAGGGCCATCAGCTCGATCGTGCCGAGGATGGCCGGACGGGCTCCGGCTCTGTCCGGGTCGGAGGAGGGCGGGCTCGTGAGGAGGACACCGTCGACGAACGGGAGTCCTTTCCGAAGCACGTCCACGAGGAGGGTGGCGAGCAGGACGAGACCGATCGCGACCGAGACGAGGAGAGCGGCGTGGAAGAGCCCACCACGGACACGGGCGCTCATTCGTAGGCCTCCCGGTAACGGCGCACCAGCCGGATGGCGACCATGTTCATGACCAGCGTGAAGCAGAAGAGCGTCAGCCCGACCGCGAAGATCGTCTTGTACTCGACGGACCCGGTCGGGACGTCGCCGATGCCGGTGGCCGCGATGAATGCGGTCATCGTCTCGACAGACTCTCGCGGATCGAGGGTGAGCTGCGGCAAGGTCCCCGCGGCGATCAGGACGATCATGGTCTCGCCGATTGCCCTCGAGACGGCGAGCACGAAGCTCGCAACGATTCCGGAGATCGCCGCGGGCACGACGACACGGGTCGAGACCTGTAGCCGCGAGGCTCCGAGTGCGTAGCCGCCCGCCCGTAGGTCGCGTGGCACCGCCGACATCGCATCCTCGGAGATCGAGGCAACCGTCGGGATCAGCATCACGCCCATGACGATCCCGGCCGAGAGCGCGTTGAAGATGCCGACCCCCGTGCCGACGTCCTGGAGGAGCGGCGTGAAGAACGTCAGGGCGAAGAACCCGTAGACGACCGTCGGGATCCCAGCGAGCACCTCGAGCGCCGGCTTCAGGAGACGGCGAACGCGGGGCCGCGCGTATTCGCTCAGGTAGATCGCCGAGCCGAGGCCGAAGGGAATGCAGACGAAACAGGCCCAGAACGTCACCGAGAGTGTCCCCACGATCAGCGGGAGGACGCCGAAGCGGGCCGGCTCGAAGAGGGGCGCCCAGTCGGTGCCGGTGATGTAGTCGATGAAGTTGATCTCTCGAAAGAACTCGATCGACGGCTGGAGGAGGGCGACGACGATCCCGACCGTCGTCAGGACCGAGACGAGAGCGCAGAGTGCGAGGGCGCCCTTGACCACGTCCTCGCCGATCCGGCGACGCTCCGCACGCAGCCGAAGGTCGGGCTGCGTGCGGAGCGTAGAGTCGTGAGCTGCCAAAGCTAGGCGGCGGCCGAGATCGCCTGCTCGAGCTTGTCCTGCTGCGCTGCGATCTCGTCCTCAGGCATGGAGATGAACTGCGCCTGCTCGGCGATCCGGTCGAGGTTGTCGAAGTAGAAGCGCATGAAGGCCTGCACCTCAGGCCGCTGCAGCGACTCGTTCTTCACGTAGACGAAGAGGGGCCGCGAGAGTGGGGTGTACTCCCCGGACTGCGCGGTCTCGGCACTCGGGGCGACGCAGCCGTCGCCGCTGTCGATTTCGAGAGCCCTCAGGCGATCCTGGTTCTCCTCGAAGTAGGTGTAGCCGAAGTACCCGAGACCGCCCTTGTCACCCTCGACGGCCTGCACGACGACGTTGTCGTCTTCGCTGGCCGTGTAGTCGGAGCGGCTCGCTCCTTCTTCACCGTTGATCGCGTCCGTGAAGTAGTCGAACGTGCCCGAGTCCGTCCCCGCGCCTGCGAGCGCGAGCTCTTGATCCGGATAGTCTCCGTTGGGAACGTCCTTCCAGTTCTTGATCTTCGAGCCTGGCTCCCAGATCGCCTTCAGCTGGTCGGTCGTGATGCAGTCGATCCAGTCGTTCTCGGAGTTGACGACGACGGTCAGCGCATCGACGGCCACCTGGAACTCGGTGTAGTCGATGCCCTCCTTCTTGCAGAGCGGTGCTTCCTCATCGGGCTTGATCGGCCGCGAGGCATTCGAGATGTCGGTCTCGCCCGCGCAGAAGCGCTCAAAGCCGCCGCCGGTCCCGGAGATTCCGACGGTCGCGTTCACGCCGGGCTGCTCCTCGCGGAAGAGCTCGGCCGCGGACGTGGTCAGCGGCCCGACGGTGCTCGAGCCGTCGGCCTGCACCTTGCCCGACAGCTGCTCGCCGGTCGGCGTCGCTGCGGCGGCTCCGTCTCCGCTCGCGTCGTCGCGGCCACAGCCGACCGTGACTGCAAGGCAGAGGGCTGCGCAACCGAGCAGGAAAAACTTCGTGGTGGGGCGAAGTTGCACTGTTCTCCTTTCGCATCGCATCGGTGCCACGAGTCTCCGCGCCTGCAGGCGAGACGTGGGCAGAAAGGCCGTGAACGACTGGAGAAGAAGTGGTAAAGCTGCCCGGGAAGGGGCTACGGGGAAGGGAAAAGGCAGCGGATGGTGAGCCCGGCTCCGCGCGCGCCGGTCGCCTCGACTCTGCCGCCGGCCGACGTGATCACGTGCTTTACGATCGCTAGCCCGAGCCCCGTTCCGCGCGACGAGCGGGCGCGGTCGGCGCGGTAGAACCGCTCGAACAACCGCGGCACATCGGCCTCGTCGACACCCGCACCGTCATCCGAGGCGGTCAGCACGACCTGCTCGCCTTGGTGGGCGACCGACAGCGTCAGGCGTGCTCCAGGGCCCGCGTAGCTGATCGAATTCTCCGCGAGGTTCGAGACCACGACGCGAATCATCCGAGGGCGGAGCGGGAGCTCGGCCGTGTCCTCGCCTTCGACCTCCACCGTGACGGCGGCGCGCGCCGCCCGGTCTTCGAGGCTTGCGGCGACCTCAGTGAGTATCGGCAGCGCAGTCGTCGCGCCGAGCGCAACCAGTTCCCGGCCGGATTCGAGCTCCGAGAGGAAGAGGATGTCGTCGATCAGCTCGCCGATCTGCCCGACCTCGGCCCGGGCCTGCTCGATCAATTGCTCGCGCTCCGCATCGGGGAGGAGCGCGGTTTCGAGGAGCGCGAGGAGCCGGGCGAGTGGGGTTCGAAGCTCGTGGGAGACGGCAGCCGTGAACCCGGCCCTGAGCTCCTCGTAGGCAGCGAGGTCGCCGGTTCCGCGAACGTAGACAAGCCGTTCACGCCGCCCGCCGACCTCGTAGGGGACGCTGAACGTGGTCTCGGTTCCGTCGCCGCCGAGAAGGCCGGCCGGAATGGGCTCACCTTCCGTCAACCCGGGTAGCGTCTCGCGGGCCCGGCTGCTGGCGGCCAGAACGCGGTCGTCCTCGTCGAGGACGAGAACGAGCTCCCTGCTCTCTTCGACCAGGATCTCACCCCTGAGCGCCTCGAGCCGCTTGTCCACGGTCGCCGTCACCGGCGAAGGGGACGACTTTCGCCCACCAAAGAGGCGCTTCACCACCCGTTCACCTTTCGTTTACCAGGACGGCACCCCAAAGAGAGGTGCTCGCAGTCATGATCAGCACGGTGTCCAAGGTTCTCATCATCGAGGACGACGACGTGATCGCGGAGGGAATGTCGCGGCATCTTGCCTCCGCCGGCTTTGATCCGCTCTGGGTGAGCAAAGGCGAGGCGGGGCTCGCACGGCTGCGGTACGAGCGGCCGGATGTCTGCGTGCTCGATCTGATGCTCCCTGGCCTTGACGGTTGGAAGTTGATCGAGACCGCCCGGAGCGAGGGGATCGGCACCCCGATCGTCGTCGTGAGCGCGCGCGGCACCGAGCACGACCGGGTGCACGCGCTGGAGATCGGGGCGGACGACTACCTTGTGAAGCCCTTCTCCATGAAGGAGCTCGTGGCTCGCGTCCGCGTGGCAGCTCGGCGCGGCGTCCGTGCTCAGGACGAGCAGCGCGGCGAGGCCGTCCACGCGGAGGAGCTCCGGATCGATCCCCGGAACGTCCAGGCTTACGTGAACGGGAAGAGCGCCGAGCTGACGCCAACCGAGTTCCGGCTCCTGTACGCGCTTGCCCTCGAGCAGGGGCGCGTGGTCAGCCGCGACGAGCTCCTCCAGAAGGTGTGGGGACGGCGGCAGTCGCATCGCGACCGAACCGTCGACGTCTTCGTGCGAAAGCTCCGGGACAAGATCGATGCCACCGGCGCGCGGCATACCTTCATCCAGACGCGCTACGGGGTGGGTTACAAGTTCGAGCCCGAGCCCCGGTAGGATCGGTCGATGCCTGTCGTCGCGAACCACATGACGAAAGATCTCTTGACCCTCGCGGCTGACGCGAAGCTCGGTGACGCCGCAAAGCGCATGGCCGAGCGCGGTGTCGGGGCCGTGGTCGTTCTCGACGGCGAGCGCCTGGCGGGCATCTTGACGGAGCGGGACATCCTGAAGGCTGTCGCGACGGGACTCGAGCCCGGTTCGCGGGTCTCCGACTGGATGACCCGCCACCCCGAGACGATCGAGAGCGACGACACGACAGATCACGCGGCCGCGCTCATGATCCACGGCGGCTTCCGCCACCTCCCGGTGGTCGACGCCGGTGAGATCAAGGGGATCCTCTCGATCCGCGACCTGATGCGGGTTGCGCTCGAGGACCGCTCTCCTCGCGGCGCCTAGGCTAGCCGAGCTCGCCAACGAGATCCGACGTCAGCGATTGGATCCGGTCTCGGATCTGTCGCACTTCGTCGGGAGGGTTGCCCGCCGGGTCTTCGAGGTCCCAGTCGACGTAGCGCTTGCCCGGGATCACGGGGCAGGCGTCCCCGCAGCCCATGGTCACGACGACGTCGGCCCATTCGGCGTCCGCCCGCTCGAGCCGGCGCGGTGACCGCCCACCGAGATCTACGCCGAGCTCTCGCATCGCGTCGATGACCTCCGGATGAATCTCGCTCGCGGGATCGCTTCCGGCCGACCGGGCCTCGTGGCCGGGGCCGGCTGAACGGGCGAAGAGCGCCTCGGCCATCTGCGAGCGGCCGGCGTTCCTGACGCAGACGAAGAGGACGCGGCTCAACGGAGCACGGCGCGGACGCGGTCGAGCGCGCCCGAGACGAGTCGGTAGTAGGCGAAGGTGCCGCGGCGCTCGCGCTCGACTAGGCCGGCCTGCGCCAGCTGCTTCAGGTGGTACGAGACAGTTGGCTGCTTGAGACCGAGGGCAGGCACCAGCTCGCACACACAAACGGAGTCTTCGTCCACCGAGGCGAGGAGGTTCAGGATCTTGATTCGCTGCCGGTCGGCGAGGACCGAGAAGAGGCGCTCGAGCTCACCCGCCTCGGTTTCGCTGAGAGCCGGGCCGGCCAGGGGAGCGCAGCAGTCGATGACGGCCAAAGTCTTCACGTTCGTTATTGTATCGATAATCGTCTATATTGATGACCGTCGATACACAAGGGAAGGAGTAGATATGCCGAACACCTTTCATCTCTCGCTCGACGTCCCCGATCTCGACGAGGCGGTCCGGTTCTACCGGGAGCTCTTCGGGACCGGCCCCGCGAAGCTGCAGCCCGGCTACGCGAAGTTCGAGCTCACCGATCCCGACGTGGCGTTGGCCCTCCAGGAGGCAGCGCGCCCAGCGCTCTCGCACCTGGGCATTCGCGTCGAGACAACCGCGGAGGTAGAAGCATCATCGGCGCGGCTCCAAGACGAGGGGCTGATTACGTTCAACGAGCGCGACACCACCTGTTGCTACGCCCGC